>NZ_BADW01000011.1:0-13197 GCF_000241165.1 Pseudoalteromonas sp. BSi20439 | reverse complement strand
GAACGACAGGTGCTAAAAACACAACATAACTATCAACTTATTAACAATAAACGCGTAATTTAAGCCTTTAACCGTTGTATCAACTTGAATAAGCTTTATTAAAACACTCGCAACTAAGATGATCATAATGATCACTAGCAATAATCTACCCGAATAGATCCCATATATGACAAAGCTCGGAAAATAATACGCTGCAGCTAGCATACTGTTAATGTTACTACGGGGAATTGAAGTAGGTAAGAGCTATGCCACAGTATTAATAAAATCACGGCTATTAATAGTGTCTACCTGAAGGTGGCTTTTGTTTATATGTATTAGCAAAGCTTTAATATAAGTAGGAGTTGCTGTTACTCAATTTTAGGCAAAATAAAGCCCCGCATTTGCGAGGCTACTATTTATGCTACACCGTATTGATCTCGGTAAGCTTTTACCGCCGCTAAATGCTCATCCATGGTACCTTGGATCTCAAGGTAACTAATTAAATCAGCCAATTTAACGATAGAAGTAACTTGAGTATCAAAGTCACGTTCTACTTCTTGTATAGCAGAAAGCTCTGCTTTACCTTTTTCTTGACGATCAAGTGCAATTAAAACACCACTTAAATCTGCGCCATTTTCAGCAATAATTTCCATTGACTCGCGAATAGCTGTACCGGCGGTGATCACATCATCAACCAACATGATCTTACCTTTAAGCTCAGATCCAACTAAGCTACCACCTTCACCGTGTGCTTTTTTCTCTTTACGGTTAAAACAATAAGGTACATCTTTATTATAATGATCAGCTAAAGCAACTGCGGTTGTTGTTGCAATTGGAATACCTTTATAAGCAGGGCCAAATAGTACATCATATTCAATTGCTGCATCTTCAAGTGCCGCCGCATAAAAGCGACCTAAGCGCGCCAAATCACGACCTGTATTAAACAAACCCGCATTAAAGAAGTAAGGACTAGTACGGCCAGACTTTAAAGTAAACTCGCCAAACTTTAATACCTGCTTTTCTAAAGCAAACTCAATAAACTCTTTTTGATATTCTTTCATTGCCAGTTACCTATTTATGCTAGTGCTTGCTTTTGTACATCAATAATTTCACGAATTGAATGCTTAGCGAGTGTAAGTAGTTCATCAAGTTCGTCAAACGAGAAAGGTTCACCCTCAGCGGTTCCTTGTACCTCAATAATTTTACCGGTTTCAGTTAAAATTACATTCATGTCAGTTTCAGCGTCAGAATCTTCTAGGTATTCTAAATCGCTAATCGCTTGGCCTTTATATATACCAACAGAAATAGCAGCGATCATATGTTTAAGTGGGTTTGAGTTAATCATCCCTTTTGCACGCATATACGTTAGTGCATCAACAAGCGCAACGCACGCACCACTTATAGACGCTGTACGCGTACCACCATCAGCTTGGATTACATCACAATCAATAGTAATTGTGTTTTCACCGAGTGCTTTTAGATCAATTGCTGCACGTAAAGAGCGAGCAATCAGGCGCTGTATTTCCATTGTACGACCGCCTTGTTTACCTCGCGTTGCTTCACGACTATTACGTGTGTGTGTTGCGCGCGGTAACATGCCATATTCTGCGTTTACCCAACCTTTACCTTGACCTTTCATAAAGCGTGGTACGCCAGCCTCAACTGTCGCAGTACAAAGTACCTTAGTGTTGCCAAACTCTACCAATACTGAACCTTCAGCATGCAAAGTGTAATTACGTGTAAACGTAACCGGTCTAATTTGATTAGGTGTTCTTTCGCTTGGACGCATTGACGATCCCCTTAATTCTGAATTTGCCACATTATATGTTGATGTGAATATAGATGCCATGTTGATTTATATTAAAGTGTGTTTAAAAAACACTCAGCAGTGTTAAATTTTCTTTAGAGCTTGAGCAGTGTTACGGTATAATAATCGTAATATTTTATTTAAAAATGTAGGAAAACATCCATGATCCACAGTATGACAGCTTATGCGCGTCGCGAAATAAAAGGCGAATGGGGCACTGGCACGTGGGAAGTTCGCTCAGTGAACCAACGTTATCTTGAAACCTTTATTCGTGCACCAGAGCAATTTCGTGGCATGGAACCCGTTATCCGCGAGCGTCTGCGTAAGCACTTACAGCGTGGTAAGGTCGAAGTTTTCTTAAAGTTTGTAGCAAACCCTGCACATGTGGGTGAACTATCAATTAATCAATCTCTTGCTGAGCAATTAATTAACAGTGCTAAGTGGGTTCAACAACAAAGCAATGGTGATATTAATCCTGTTGATATTTTACGTTGGCCTGGCGTGATGGAAGCGCAAGAAATTGATATGGATAGTGTAAATACGGCACTCATTACTGGCCTTGACCAAGTAATTGAAGACTTTAAATCGGCACGTGGTGATGAAGGTGCAAACCTTGAAGAAATGATAACTACACGATTAACCGCCATTTTAGAGCAAGTTGATATTGTTGAAGCACACATGCCAGAAATTACTAAATGGCAACGTGAAAAGTTAATACAAAAACTTGAAGATTTAACAACAAATATTGATGAGTCACGTCTTGAGCAAGAACTGATTTACCTTGCACAAAAGCAAGATGTAGCAGAAGAACTTGATCGTTTAAAATCGCACGTTAAAGAAACACGTAAAATTTTGAGTAAAGGTGGTGCTTGTGGTCGTCGTTTAGATTTTATGATGCAAGAGTTTAACCGTGAAGCAAATACCCTAGCCTCTAAATCAATCAACAGCGACATCACCAATGCTGCAGTTGAGCTAAAAGTATTGATAGAGCAAATGCGTGAGCAGATTCAGAATATTGAATAACGCATAATGCTTTTTGGCTCACTTGAGCACAATTAGCTAAATAAAGTATAATAGTTGTAATTAAAGGCTTGAGTTATTTATAACTCAAGCCTATTTATTTTAAAAATAGAGATCATAATGGCACACTCTCGCGGAAACTTATTCATTTTATCGGCACCTTCTGGGGCGGGTAAATCTAGCTTAATAAATGCATTACTGAAAAAGCATGCTGATATGAAAGTATCGGTATCGCACACTACTCGCGCACCGCGCCCTGGTGAAAACAATGCAGAACATTACCATTTTGTATCAGTTGATGAATTTAAAGCGCTGATTGCCAAAGATGATTTTTTTGAATGGGCACAAGTATTTGACAATTATTACGGTACTTCTAAACAAGCGATTGAAGAGCAACTCGCCGCAGGCATTGATGTATTTTTAGACATTGATTGGCAAGGTGCTCGTCAAGTTCGAGAAATAATGGATGACGTAAAAACTATCTTTATTCTTCCGCCATCAAAACAAGAGCTAGAACAACGTTTAAATAACCGTGGCCAAGACTCTGCTGAAATTATTGCCGGGCGAATGGCGCAAGCTCAATCAGAAACCTCTCATTTCAACGAATACGACTATGTTGTAGTGAATGATGATTTTGATACTGCTTTAAGCGATTTGGAAACGATAGTAATTGCACAGCGATTAACGCTAAAAGCGCAAGTAGCGCGCCATCAAACTTTAATTAATGAACTACTCAAGTAATCTAAATTATGATTAATTGTCGGATCATGCCTTAAAATAGATAAAAATTAACCACTGGCTATTGGCGAAACTTGCTGCGTGCAGTAAACTACGCCTTTGCTTTTAAATTATTTTGGAGTGCTAAGATGGCTCGCGTAACAGTTGAAGATGCAGTAGATGCAATTGGTAATCGTTTTGACTTAATTTTAGTTGCGGCCCGTCGTGCCCGCCAAATTGCTGTTGGTGGTAAAGATCCACTAGTAGATCCTGAGAACGATAAGCCAACAGTTGTTGCTTTACGTGAAATCGAACTTGGTTTAGTTGATAATTCTTCAATGGATGTTATTGATCGTGAAGAACAACAACATCAAGAAGCGGCAGAACTAGCTGCTGTTGCTGCCATCGTTGGTGGCAACCAATAATCAACCGCCCGGTCTGATTTAGCTAACGGCATAGTATTTCAACTATAGCCGTTGGCAATCCTTTGTTTTCATCGTATATTCGTAACTTATCCTAACTTATTTGCTTCACGAGAACATTGGAGTGTGAATGTATCTTTTTGAAGGTCTTAAAAAGAAAATCTCAAAATACTTGCCAGCAGACGATGTTGAGCTAGTTCAAAAAGCCTACGTGGTAGCCCGAGAGGCCCATGAGGGTCAAACTCGTTCAAGTGGCGAGCCGTACATTACTCACCCCGTTGAAGTCACTCAAATATTAGCAAGTATGCACCTTGACCATGAAACGCTCATGGCGGCACTGATGCATGATGTGATTGAAGACACCGATTTTAGCCAACAAGATTTAGCTGAAATATTTGGTGAAACAGTGGCAGAACTCGTAGAGGGTGTGAGCAAGCTTGATAAATTGAGCTTCAAAGATAAAAAAGAATTCCAAGCTGAAAACTATCGAAAAATGATTATGGCAATGACCCAAGATATTCGGGTTATTTTAATCAAGTTGGCTGATAGAACGCATAACATGCGCACATTAGGCGCACTTCGTCCAGATAAACGCCGCCGTATTGCTCGCGAAACTCTAGAAATTTATGCGCCGATTGCTAATCGTTTAGGTATTCACGATATAAAAAATGAGCTAGAAGATTTAGGTTTTCAAGCACTGTATCCAATGCGTCATCGTGCACTTAAATCTGAAGTGGCTAAAGCGCGTGGAAATCGCAAAGAAGTTATTTCAAATATTCAAACAGAAATTGAAGCTCGTCTTGAAGAATCTGGCATAAAAGCGACCGTATCAGGCCGTGAAAAGCATCTATACAGTATTTATAAAAAAATGCTCAACAAAGAGCTGCTGTTTAACGAAGTCATGGATATTTACGCATTTCGTATTGCAGTAGACTCTATGGATACCTGTTATCGCGTACTTGGTGTAGCTCATAACTTATATAAGCCAATTGAAACCCGCTTTAAAGACTATATTGCTGTGCCAAAAACTAATGGTTATCAATCATTACATACTTCTTTAGTTGGCCCGCATGGTATTCCTGTAGAAATTCAAATCCGTACTTTGGATATGGATCATATGGCTGATAAAGGGGTCGCGGCTCACTGGATGTATAAAAAGTCGGGCGACAGTGCGGGTCATACTGCACAGCAGCGCGCACGCCAGTGGATGCAAAGCTTATTGGAATTGCAACAAAGTGCAGGTTCCTCGTTTGAATTTGTAGAAAATGTAAAAACAGAGCTATTCCCAGAAGAAATTTATGTCTTTACCCCAGATGGCCGGATTATTGAACTTCCTATGGGTGCAACGGCGGTCGATTTTGCTTATGCCGTTCATACTGATGTAGGTAATACCTGTGTCGGTGCGCGTGTTAATCGTAAGCCTTACCCTTTAAGTAAAGCCATTGATACAGGGCAAACAATAGAAATTATTACCAGCTCAGGCGCTCACCCTAACGCAACATGGCTTAACTTTATTGTTACTGGCAAAGCACGATTAGGCGTACGCAATTACCTTAAGAGTCAACAGCATGAAGAGGCATTATTACTCGGTCGTCGCTTACTTGACTCTGCGCTGGGTGAAAATAAATTTGATAACCTCCCAGCTGAAAATATTACACGAGTGCTTGAAGAGCATGAGCTTTCCTCTACTTTAGAATTATTAGTAGAAATTGGTTCAGGTAATTTAATGAGCATGTTAATTGCTAAGCGCTTATTACAAAATGACAATGATGATTTAAACGACATTGCTAAGCGTGCTAAGGCAACCATTATTGGTACCGAAGGCATGTTGGTTAATTATTCTAAATGTTGTCGTCCAGTGCCTGGAGACGCTATTACTGCCCATGTTAGCCAAGGTAAAGGTTTAACCGTTCATCGCCAAGAGTGTAAGAACATTCGAGGCTGGGAAAATGATCGTTCAAAATACCTAGTCGTAAAATGGGATGACAATCCAGAAAAAGAATACATTGCGGCTTTAAGAGTAGAAATAATTAACCACCAAGGTGCGCTGGCTAAATTAACTAATGTGGTCGCCACTACACAGGCCAATATCGTAGAAATAGCTACCGATGAAAAAGAAAGTAATTTATACGTGATAGACTTAGGGATCACAGTTAAAAACCGTATTCATGTCGCCAATATTATGCGCCGTATACGTGTTATGCCCGATGTACAAAAAGTCTATCGTAAAAAATAAAATAGGAACATCATGAATAAAGCATTTATATCAACGGATAAAGCTCCTGCAGCAATTGGCACATATAGCCAAGCAGTAAAAGTGGGTACAGCTGTATATTTATCAGGGCAAATTCCACTTGTCCCAGAAACAATGGACGTTATTTCTGAAGACTTTAGCGAACAAACACACCAAGTATTTAAAAATATCAGCGCGGTTTGTGAAGAAGCTGGCGGTACTATTCAAGACTTAGTAAAAGTGAATATTTACCTTACTGATCTTTCAAACTTTGCCATTGTGAACGAAGTCATGAGCCAATACTTTAAACAACCTTACCCTGCGCGTGCTGCTATTGGCGTTCGTGCACTTCCTAAAGGTGTTCAAGTAGAAATTGATGGCATCATGGAGCTACCTTCAACAAACTAACTTCTATAAGCTATGAGCGCCGCTCATAGCTTTTATTCCTATCTATAACTACACTTTGATGATTTCTTGACTCAAAACTAAATTTCTAGCACTCTGTAATCACGTTATTTTATTAAACCTTACTTTAGTAGTATAAAAGGATAACTTGTGTTTAAGCTTGCTCATAATGGCAATGTATTACTCGATACGAGTAAATCTGCACCCGCCAGTGCTGCTTTTATTATAGAAGCAATTGCGCAGTCGCCTTACAGCGAGTGTGAGATCAATCATGACGCCATAAATAACTATTTCAACAGTGCAACACCTGAACGAATCTTAGTTGTTGCAACACGCCACGATGCAACCTTAAGCGTTGAGATCAGTGATGATAAAATGCTAGCTACGGGCACGCTCACTCTCGCCAAAGGGGGAGCAACACTCAGTTTTGATGAAGCTAAAAAAGAATTAGTTAAAGCGCACGTTGCGAGAGGTTACAAACAAGCATTTTTAGAGCAGCTTTTACAAAAACAATTTGAACTTCCACCAGGCGCTGTAGTTAGCGGGCCACTTGCTAAGGGACGTTTACCTACTGACGGCCAAGATAGCAAATTTAAAGCTATGGTTGAAACCTTAAAAGATCGCCTTAAAGCACCCAAATTAAAAGAAGATGGTAGTGTTGATATGCGTGACTTTGGTAAATTGGCAAGCGTAAAGCCGGGTGAATTACTAATACAACAGCAACCTGCTACCCCCGGTCAAGAAGGGTTTACCGTGATAGGTGATGTTTTACCTGCTAAACCTGGACAAGTTCATGCCTTAATAGCGGGAGAAGGTACAGAAATATCCAAAACCAACCCAATGGAATTACTATCGACTATTGCAGGTGTCCCTGTAGAAATAAATAACGGCATGCGTGTTGACGATATTTTTACTATTAACGATGTGTCTGTAAAAACAGGTCATATAGACTTTGAAGGTAGTGTGGTAGTCAGTAGTAGTGTAGAGCCTGGAATGCGGATTAATGCAACTGGCGACATCACCGTTTTTTGGCACTGTCGAATCTGGCGAATTAACTGCCGGTGGTGATATAACTGTAAAACAAGGACTTATTGGCCATCAAAAGCCTGAAGATAAATCACTGTCTTGCAAAGTAATCTGTGCAGGCGATGTGCATGCCTCACACTCTCAATATTGCTATATTGAAGCTAATAACATACTGGTTGACCGCCAAGCCAGTCACAGCTCAATGAAAGCAAAAAATATAATTCAAATTGGTCAATCAGAACTACCTAAAGGAAAGTTATTTGGGGGTGAAATTTTAGATGGCACTAAACTAATTGCCGGAGAAATTGGTAACGAATCAGGGGCTAAAATGGCAATTAATTTAGCTGCTTCAGCCACTCAAATGACCAAAGATATTGATAAGTCTTTTAGTGAATTAACAGCTGCAAATGAACAGGTTGATAGCTTACAAGCAGCCTTAGAAAAAGCAGATTTAATAAAAGATGCAGATAAAAAAAGTGAACTCATGAATAAGATTGGGACCACGCAGCTGTATCATAGCCAACAAGCTGAGCAACTAGAAAAGCAGGTGGCTAGTTTAGAACAGCAGTTAAATACCCTGCTTGATGAAGCCATTTTAACCGTAAATACTGTTTTGCACTCTGGGGTGGAGATCCATATCTTCAACAAGATGCTTAAAACAACCCGTAACTTTCCACCAAGCAGTGTTAAGTTAGAAAACAATAAGATTGAAATTGAATTTAAAACTTAATCATAAGGGGCTGTTACTAACAGCCCCTTATTCTTTATAGTAAACCGTCTACACTTTCATAGGTTTGCGCTGGCCAAACACCTACCTGTACTTGCCCTATGTGTTGTTTTTGTAATAACAGCATAGCCAAACGAGACTGACCAATACCACCACCAATTGTTTGTGGAAATTTACTTTCTAGCAATGCTTTATGCCAATCAAACTCTAAACGGTCTTCATCACCGGTAATTCCCAATTGAGCTTGCAAAACCTCAGGGCTCACCCGAATTCCCATAGATGATATTTCGAAAGCGTCTTCAAGAATTGGATTCCATACTAAAATATCGCCATTTAACCCCATATAGTGCTCACAAGTGGGTGTTGACCAGTCGTCATAATCTGGCGCTCTCACATCATGAATTTTACCATCACTTAATGCTCCGCCAATACCAATTAAAAACACAGCACCATATTCTTGAGCAATCGCTTTCTCACGCTGCTTAGCGCTAAAGTCAGGGTACATTTTACGTAGTTCTTCACTGTGTACAAACGTAATTTGAGTTGGCAAAAATGCTCTTAAACCAAAGCTGTCACTAACATATTTCTCAGTGGCTTTAATACCTTGGTAAATCGTTTCAACCGTTTGTTTAAGGGTAGATAAAGAACGCTGCGTACTTTCACAAATAACTTGCTCCCAATCCCATTGATCAACATAAATAGAATGAATAGGGCTTAGTGAATCTTCGTCAGGTCGCAACGCTTTCATTTGTGTATAAATACCTTCACCTTGTGAAAAACCATATTCACCCAAGGTTTTACGTTTCCACTTAGCAAGAGAATGCACTACTTCGTAACGGCTATCTGCAATTGCTTTCACATTCACTGCAACAGCGTTCTCGTGCCCACTTAAGTTATCCTGTGTACCGTCGCCTACTTTAGCTAAAATAGGCGCTTGAACTTCAATTAAGCCCAGCTTTTGTTCTAATTGCTGCGAAAAGAACTGCTTAACTTTACTTATTTGCTGCTGCTGCTGCACATAATGTGAACTCATAATAATTGGCCTCATTCCCAGTTATTGTATTTACTACTTAGCGCACAATTACGCTTCAATGAGGTTATCGTAACAATTAAACTATTTAATTCAATATCCCATAATAAAAATAGCTTTATGATATTAAAACCATTAAAAAATGGTATAAAATAATTAATACCATAATTAAAGACGGTTAAATCTATGGAAAATTATCAAATCGATAATCTTGATAAACAGATTCTGCATGCATTAATGGATAATGCGCGTACACCTTATGCTGAATTAGCAAAACGCTTTAGTGTAAGCGCAGGAACAATTCATGTGCGAATCGAAAAAATGAAACATGCAGGGATCATCATAGGTACTCAACTAACCATTAATACAAAGCAATTAGGTTACGATGTGTGTTGTTTTATTGGTATTAATTTGAACAACGCGCGCGATTATCCGCAAACACTTATAAAATTAGAATCATTAGAGGAAGTGGTCGAAGCATATTACACCACTGGTAATTACAGTATTTTTATTAAAGTAATGACTCGCTCTATCGATCATCTACAAGATGTGTTGATCAATAAAATACAAGCAATAGAAGCCATTCAATCAACCGAAACCCTGATCTCATTACAAAATCCGATAAGTCGAACAGTGGTGCCTTGAGGTGAAAAATCTCGTATAATTTGCCGAAAAAGAGGACTCCCATGCAGCAAACTCGTTACCAAAGAATTGAAAGTGTACTTTCGCGTCGTCAAACCGACCTTACCGTATGTTTAGAAGATGTACATAAGCATCATAACTTATCCGCTATTGTTAGAACGGCCGATGCCGTTGGTTGTCATCATGTACATGCCGTGTGGCCAGAAAAACAAAAGTGGCTCACCAATAATACTTCTGGTGGTAGCAAAAATTGGTTAGACACACATCTTCACAGAAACATAGATGATGCCGTTGCAAGTATGCGTGCTCATAATCCTGATGTACAAATTTTAGCGACGCATTTAAGTGAAGATGCCGTCGACTTCAGAGAAATAGATTACACTAGACCCACTGCAATTATTGTCGGTCAAGAAAAAACGGGGATCTCTCCACAAGCCTTAGAGTATGCAGATCAAAACATCATTATTCCAATGCAAGGCATGGTGCAGTCATTAAATGTATCCGTTGCAGCAGCCTTAATTTTATTTGAGGCGCAGCGCCAGCGTGATCTAGCTGGTTTATACAATAGAAATATGCTCGGCGAGGAAATTAAGCACCCCATGTATTTTGAAGGCTGTCACCCAATTATTGCAAGGCAATGTAAACAAAAGAACCTGCCTTACCCTGCTCTTGATGAGAACGGCGAAATTGTTGCTGATGAACAGTTTTGGCAGGCGTTAAAACATACTTGATGCATATACAGTGTATCAGTACACTTAACTCACTAAATAATAATAATTGAGCCTACATTGTCTAAACCTAGCTTAAGCCAATACCCAATCACAGAACTTAAAGGCGTTGGTCCTAAAATGGCTGAACGGCTTTTAAAGCTAGGTATTAGTACAGTACAGGACATGCTATTTCATTTACCGCTTAGGTATGAAGACAGAACCCGTATTTATACAATTAGTGAGTTGACCCCCCATAGCCACGTAACTGTTCAAGCAACCATTGAAACTAGTCAAATAACCTTTGGAAAGCGGCGCATGCTGGTTTGCCAAATAAATGATGGTACAGGCAGGTTAACATTACGATTTTTTAATTTTACCGCAGCACAAAAAAACGCATTTAGCGCGGGTAAAATAATTCGCTGCTTTGGCGAAATACGTCGCGGACGTGTTGGCTTTGAAATGAACCACCCAGAATACAGTATTAGCGACACTTTTGAACAACAACCAACATCATCAACACTTACGCCAGTCTATTCAACAACCGAGGGGTTAAAGCAACTCTCTATTAGGGCGTTGAGTGAACAGGCAATAGAATTACTTCAAAAATATGCAGTAGAAGAGCTACTTCCCCAACAATGGCAACCATCACAACTTGGGTTAAGCGATGCATTATTATTACTACACCGCCCCCCCAATGACGTTGATATCATTGCACTTGAACAGGGTACTCACCCAGCACAGCAGCGACTCGTATTTGAAGAATTACTGGCACAAAATCTCAGTTTATTAAAAGTAAGAGAACAGGGGCAGCAAGTTAAAGCCGTTGCACTTGAGCCTACTAATTCATTAGAGGGACAGTTTTTGGCGCAATTACCCTTTGCGCCAACCAACGCACAAAGTCGTGTGGTATCAGAAATTAAAGCAGATTTACAAAATGCGTACCCTATGATGCGATTAGTTCAAGGTGATGTTGGCTCGGGTAAAACACTAGTCGCAGCCCTGAGCGCTTTAACCGCAATAGCACGAGGCTATCAAGTTGCATTAATGGCGCCGACTGAAATTTTATCAGAGCAACATGGAATCAACTTTTCTAGCTGGTTTGAAAGTCTTGGAATAACCGTTGCTTGGTTAGGCGGTAAAACTAAAGGAAAAGAGCGCATTAATACACTTGCAATGATCGCCTCTGGTGAAGCGCAAATGATTATTGGCACTCATGCGTTATTTCAAGATGAAGTAAAATTTAACAACCTGGTACTTATTATTATTGATGAACAACACCGTTTTGGTGTTCATCAGCGTTTATCATTGCGTGAAAAAGGCCGTTTTGGTGATTGTTACCCACATCAGCTAGTAATGACAGCAACACCTATACCACGTACGCTGGCGATGACCGCCTATGCAGACTTAGAAACCTCTGTGATTGACGAATTACCACCAGGGCGAACACCTATCACTACAGTTGCTATTCCAGATACTCGTCGAGAAGACATTATTAGTCGCGTAAAACTTGCCTGTAACGAGCAAGGTCGGCAAGTTTACTGGGTATGTACACTGATAGACGAGTCTGAAGTACTACAATGCCAGGCAGCTGAAGACAGTGCATTACAATTAAAAGAAGCATTACCTGAGCTTAATATTGGCTTAGTCCATGGGCGAATGAAAGCCGTTGAAAAACAAGCCATTATGAGCGATTTTAAAGCGGGTAACATTCATGTACTTGTGGCAACAACCGTGATCGAAGTTGGGGTTGATGTGCCTAATGCGAGTTTAATTATTATCGAAAACCCTGAGCGCCTAGGTTTAGCACAGCTTCACCAACTACGTGGCCGCGTAGGCCGTGGAGCTACAGCATCTCACTGCGTGCTTTTATATAATGCACCGCTTTCACATACCGCACAGAAACGATTGGGAGTACTGCGCGATAGTAACGACGGGTTTGTTATCGCAGAGCGTGATTTAGAGATACGCGGCCCAGGTGAAGTCCTTGGCACCAAACAAACCGGCTTAGCAGAATTTAAAATTGCAGACTTAGCACGAGATAAGCAAACCTTAAATCAAGTTAGACCCATAGCACAACAGATGTTGAAGCAATATCCTCAGTATGTAGATCCACTCATTCAACGCTGGTTAGGTAATAAGTCAAATTACGCACAAGCTTGATTGTACATTCACATAAAGCGACATATTAATTTTCCCAACTAGTTATTACCTATACCGCAACTTGCGCCTTTCAACTCGCATCTGTGCTTTACACTTTTCTGCTGACGTAAAAAAGCCCGACTCTTTCGAATCGGGCTTTCTTGTATTTGGAGTCGGTGCGCTACTTCGTAGCGACAACGCAGTAGAATGTCCTACTTTCACATAGCAAATAGGATACTATTATTGTGTCGGGGCGGCCTTGTGCGGGGCTCGCCTTCGAGCTGTTTTGTTTGATGTATAGGAATACGAATGCCGTGGAGTACAGGATGTTCGAGAGCGG
>NZ_BADW01000012.1:0-5927 GCF_000241165.1 Pseudoalteromonas sp. BSi20439 | reverse complement strand
ACTTATCCTTTTTAATTATTGAAAATCACACAAAAATAAAGGAGCGAGCCAAACCAAAAAACCTTGTTTTATGTCACTGCCCCAAAAAACGAAAGAATTATAACTGCATTTAGATATTTCACTACATTTATGTGAAAAAAACTAGTATTTTCAATGTATAAACTTTTTGTAAAGAAAAGTTAGCAATGACCCTAACCTATCTTATTTCTGATACTGAGCACTATTGGAGTTTTTAAAATTGAATGATCAAATTTAGCTTGGACTGAATACATATAATCACCTGCGTGCAAACTTACGACTAATTAGGAGCTAAAAGTCTTCATTTTGCTAAACCGTCAACCGTTGACGGTTTACAATAAATACCGCCACAGCCTTTTAAAACTCTGCGATAAACGTATCAACAAAGTGTTTAAATTTATCCGGTATTACTGGCAGTATTTTTCTGTGTTGTAAAAGGCTGGGTTTAGTTTCTAGTACATCAAGCAAAGTCATCCCTTAATGGCATTTCGTCACTTAGCTCATAACGTGTTACTAGCTTTTCTAAGCGTTCTTGGTTTAGCTTTTACTCGTGGGCAAAATTCTTAAGTTCTAGACGCTTTTCTTTTTCCCAATAAAGCTCAAACTCTTCATCAACGTCAGCACTGGTAGGGATGCCTTGTAAGTGCTCGTCCATAAACTTATCTATAAGTGCTTTTTTTACTTAATAAGATTGGGTCTGTGGCTATCATGTTTGCTATTACTTGACGTTTACCGAACAACTAATTAGTGTATTAGTGCCTTGTGTGGGCACCGATGTCTAAACAAGGCACAGAAGCAGTTTATGGAATAGGGGTCATAGAATATTTCATGAAATGACACGGAAAATATTAGGGTAGTGGTCACCTGATTTGAAATTTTTGGTTTGGAATTTGTGATTTGAGGTTTGTGAATTTGCAAGGGTAGGGGTCTAATTTTGAGGAAGATTAAAGAGCTAAAAAAGTGGTTTGGGCGCTTGGGCACAAGTTTGGGCACAAATCGATAAAAACTGGAATTTTTAGGATGATCTTTTGAGGCTTGGCTCTCGTTATTTTAAAATTTTGAATACAAAATAATAAAAAACTAAGAATTTAATTTTTAGTTGAATAATTAAACGAATAGATTGAATAGGGTTTTTAACTGTTTGAAATATAGAGTTTAATTGGTACGACCGAGTGGATTCGAACCACCGACCTCTACCATGTCAAGGTAGCGCTCTAACCAGCTGAGCTACGGTCGTACAATTATTTTAGGATTCTTAAATGTTGGTACGACTGAGTGGATTCGAACCACCGACCCCTACCATGTCAAGGTAGTGCTCTAACCAACTGAGCTACAGTCGTACTGCATGTATTTAAGAATTGTTAATTGCTTAACAACGGTCGCTAATATATAGCGTGATGAGTGGTGAATCAAGCATGTTTATGGTTTTTAAGTTTATTTGCCGTTTTTTTATTCATATTGGACTGATTTCGCACGTTTTATAAAATTTTTGCCACCAGATAACATGCTCTTTTGCTGACGCTTTTAGCTGAGAGAGTAAGTTATTAGAATTTGGGTCAAGTAGGGCATCTACCGCTTCACTACTCACTGCTTGATTAAACCATAGCTGCATATAAAGCGGCTGCAATGTTTCTAAATACCCGCTCAGCTGTGCTTGATAAGGCTGTATTTGTTTTAAATAATATTTATTAAATATATTACTGACAATTTTAGCCTGCTGCTTGTTTTTACCTTTAGGGCATATATCTTCAAGCGTTAAAGTATTTACAAATTGGGTTGCTGTATGATTTAAGCTAATTTGTTCTCGCGCAGCTTGAATAAGCTGTTGATCAAATTTGTATTTGTTGAGCGGTTCAAGCGCTGACAAAATATCATCGCTGTTTATTGCCATACTCCCTTTAGTTTCTATTTGGTGTTTAATGGTCGTTAGCTTTTTAAGCGCCTCAACCGTGTCACTAAACCCAGCCGGTTGGGTGCTGAGTTCTTGGCCAGTTAGCTGCCAAGTGCTGCTCAGTTCAGGTTCACTATATAAAACATTATTAAAGTAATGAGTGAGTTGAGTTTGTTTTTGGTTTTTTGCCGCTGTAATTTTATTGTGAACGTTGCTTTGTTTATCTAAGGTGTTTAAACAGTTTTGCGCGCTTTGAATAAAATCTATTTGGTACTTCAATTGGCTAGCAGCGGTGGCTGTTTTGCCTAATTGATTATTATGCTCGCTTATCAGAACGTTAAGTTTACATTGGCTAATACCAGCTAGTTCAGTTATGCCAATTTTAATGGCAGGTTGCAACGCTTCAACTGGCTTTACTAAGGCTAATTGTTGCAGTGGCTTTGTGTGTGGCTCAGGCGCTTGTAAAGTATTACTCAAGCGAGACAAATAGGTTTTATTTACCTCACTGGGCTGCTCTGAGCAGCCCAAAAGCACCATACAACATGCCGCCAATAACCAATTAAGCGGCAGTTTGGTATAGATTGGTTGTTTAAGAGAGAATAAATGGTTCACGTTTAAATCGCCTATGAACGGTCAGCATCAGTAGTATAGCTGCAACTGATAAGCCAACGATAATGCCTATCCAAAAACCATGAGGGCCCATTGCTGGCACTATTATGTCTGTTCTTGCTAATACGTAGCCTAAACTAAAGCCGATTAACCAATAAGAAATAAAAGTAATATACGAAATAGGCGCTGTGTGTTTTAAACCACGTAAAATACCGTTTGCAGCTACTTGTAATGCATCAGGAAGTTGGTAAATACAGGCTAAAATCATAATTGATGAAGCAAGTGCCAGTACCGCAGGGCTATCGCTGTATAGTTGGCTAATAATATCGCGCCCTATAAATGTAATAAAAGCGATAAACAACGCGACCATAGCCGCCATAATATAACTTGTCGATACCGCTACTTTTAATTGATCTAAATGATTTTGCCCAAATAAATTACCAATTCGTATGCTAATGGCAATTGAGAGGCTCAGAGGCATCATAAATAACAGTGCAGTCACACTGGCTGCAATTTGATGGCCAGACACAGCCACCGCACCCAAATGCGCAATAAACAGGGGAATACAGGCAAACAAGGTCACTTCAAAAAAAGTAGCGAGTGAAATAGGAATACCGAGTTTGGTAATAATACCAATGGTTTTAAAATTGGGTTTTTCAAAGCCAGTTAATAAGCCTTTGGCATCTATTTTTTTACTCAGCTGGCAATAAGTAACTTGCGCAATAGCCATTACAGTAAATACCAGTGCGGTGGCAATACCACAGCCAGCGCCCCCAAATGCGGGTAGACCAAATAAGCCCTTAATAAAAATATAATTGAGTGGGATATTTACCGCAAGTCCGAGTAGGCTGATATAAAACGCAGGCTTGGTCATCCCCATGCCTTCAGTCATATTTCTGTACACGGTAAAAATTAAAAAACCAAATACACCCCATTTAACAAAATGAATGTAATCAAAAGCAAGTCCCGCAATCGCCGGGCTAGTATCAAGCTGTAAAATAACGGTGTTGGCAAGCTGGGCAGCACAAAAACCTGCAATACTCAAAAGGAGCGTTAAATAAAGCGCTTGCTGAAAATAATGGCTGATGCCGTTACGATCTTTAGCACCCGCAAATTGAGCAATGACTCCCGTTAATGCTAATAAAATCCCTTGTATTGCTAATAAAATTGGGTTCCATATTCCTGTAGCAATTGAGAGGGCAGCGAGATCGGTTGGACTCACTTGTCCGGCCATAATGGTATCAACCACTGACATTAATACTAATGTCACTTGTGCTAAAAAAACGGGAAAGGCGAGGGAAAGTAAACGTTTAGCTTCCCAACTACAAAATGTCATAAAAAACAGCTATTCATAAAAACATGGGCGCATTGTAATCTATTGTGATTGCTCTATCTATGTAGACAATCAGCGAATCTATTAAATTGCTGCATAAGCTTACTTTTGTTGCGAATAAAAGTGCTATTAAGTGAATTATTTTAGCGATTGATACGTTAAACTAGCACTTTGTTAGAAAGAGAAGCGATTTTTATGTTTACCGGTATTATTCAAACTCAAGCAACAGTAGTCTCTAGAACCCATACGCAGGGTGTATTACGTTTAGTCGTTTCCGTTAATGAGCAATACGTAAAGCATTTAGACTTAGGTGCTAGCATCGCTATAAATGGTTGCTGCTTAACGGTAGTTAAAGTAGAGCTTAGTAATCAAGATGTAGTGGCTCAAGTGCATTTTGATGTTATTGACGAAACTTTGCAGCTTACTAACCTTGGACAACTGGAATTGGGTAGTTTAGTCAATTACGAGCGTTCTGTGTCGTTTGGTACTGAGCTGGGTGGGCACATAGTCTCTGGTCATATTCATTGTACTGCCAAAATAGTGCAAATAGTTCAACTAGAAAATAACTACAAAATGCAGCTTAGCCTTCCAAAAAAATGGCAAAAATATGTTTTATATAAAGGGTTTGTATCTATTAATGGCGCCAGTTTAACGGTTGGCAATATTGGTGAGCATGGCTTTTGGTTACACTTAATACCAGAAACACTCGATATTACTAATTTAGGTGCAGCTGTTGTAGGTGATGAATTTAATATAGAAGTTGATCAGCAAACATACACTATTATAAACACCGTCGAAAACTACATGCGCCAACATAGCTAAAATATTTGTTCGTCATCGCTGTCCACGTGTAACTCTAACTTATTACGTGCATAGTCTATATGCATATTTAAATGAATTAGATTACAACAAGCACTGCATTCTTCATAGTAGTCTTGGTCGCCCATACTGGCATCAAGGTCTAAATGAATATGGTGTCCACAATGTGGGCAG
This sequence comes from Pseudoalteromonas sp. BSi20439, assembly GCF_000241165.1. Lineage (NCBI taxonomy): Bacteria > Pseudomonadati > Pseudomonadota > Gammaproteobacteria > Alteromonadales > Pseudoalteromonadaceae > Pseudoalteromonas > Pseudoalteromonas sp. BSi20439. The sequence continues at coordinate 1,083 of NZ_BADW01000012.1, read as the reverse complement.
GCGATACGTTGTGATAAAAAGTCTTTCATAACACCCTCTTAAAAATTAAGTTATTTTACCTAGATAGCACATAACGGCTTAATACTAAGTAGCTTGAACTCTGACTAAATGATTTACTCATATTGAGCTATCAACAGTGACTTATTACAAGTAAATTTAATGCAATTAGCCCTTAAAATAACGCTCGAATAGATTTATTTTTTAGAGTTCAAGTATAAGTATAGTGCTTATATTTTGTTTACTCATTTATTTAAGTTTAGTAGTTTTTCAACGTGTTCTTTAGCCTGATTTAGGTAATGGCCTGCATAAATATTGGCATGGTTTAAAATAGGGTAAAGCTGATAAATAAGCTTACGATGTTGGTAGCTCTGAGAGAGTGGATAATGATGATCATAGGCGCTATAAAATTCATCGGGTAATGGAGCAAAAAGTTCACTCATAGCAATATCGACCTCTCGATCACCGTAATAGCAGGCAGGGTCAAATAGGGTCGGAATATTATTTACAAATCCCATGTTTCCGCGCCAAAAGTCGCCATGTAATAATGAGGGCAAAACATGATGATTATGCAGTTGCTCTTTTACTAAATTTATCAGTTGTTCGGGGTCTGCCAGCACAATGTCTTTTTCAGCTAATAGCTGTAATTGCCAACCAATACGTTCTTCTGCAAAAAATACATCCCATTTTTTATGCCATTGATTTGGTTGAGGCGTAGAGCTTAAATAATTGTCTGTATCAAAACCAAACATCGCTTGCTCGTGTTTTTGATGTAACATGGCAAGGTGTTCACCCATCGTTGACCAATGCGTGTGGGGAAGGTCATCAAGTGTAAGCCACTCTAATACAATAAACGCATATTCTATATTGGCGCCAGTTGTAATGCAGTCGGGCACCATAAATATACTGTTTTGAGTGAGTTGTTTTAAGCCCTGTGCTTGTGCTTCAAAGCGATCAAGCTCATTTTTTTGAGCAATTTTAACTAAATAATTGTGCTTGCCATCACTTATATGGAAAAGCTTATCGGTTGATGTGTTTTGCAACTGACGTTTATGGGTGTGTTTAAAATCGTAATGGATAGCTTGG
>NZ_BADW01000013.1:0-28189 GCF_000241165.1 Pseudoalteromonas sp. BSi20439 | reverse complement strand
CACATGCTTAGAAAATGTATTTCCTTCAGAAATACAGCCTTCAAACTCACCATTATGGTTTACATGATTGATGTACATGTATTTTCTAATGTCATCCAAGGAAAGCTTTTCAAACGGAAACTTGCAAGCGATTAGCCTGAAATAACAACCATGAACTTTTAAATCTGCATATTGAACTATCAACGGATCATCAAAGGCATCAAAGTATGGTCGCCACTCTAAGCGGAAGTCTGCACCTGTATTTACAATAAACTTGGCATTTTCAGGCAACCCTAAAACTTGGTATATCACTGAAACTAACTCTAATGTTTCGATATCTACCAGCATCAGGCTTTCAATACGGTTTGCCATTGACTCAATTTCTTTATGAAGCGATTCAATAATTTCTTGATCATCGTATTCGTTGATCATTAAATATTTCAGGGAATCGTGCTTTAGAATTGAGTCCAGCTTTTTCTTTTCAAATACTTCAGAGAGATATTTATGGGTATCAGAAAAATGAGGGCAGTTATAAACACCTCTAGCCCACAGGCCTTGGGCGTAAAGATCAGGAAACTCTAATAACTCAGCAAACTCTTTTGCTTGTTTATTGAGCTTATTCTTTAATTGATAAAGTGAGATCACTTAGTTCTCCAAACAACTTTCCAATAAACAATGGCCTACCAACACATTGCTTTATTTATTGTTCAAATAACCAAATTTTTACGGATGCTCCGCTTCACTGTTCACGTTTTTCAAGGCGAAAAACATGTGTAGGCGTAGGCTGTCCGCACAACCTTTCACTCATAATATCGCTAAATTTTTAAATGGCAACTTACGGATTTGTACAAAATCAGTCAGAAATTTTGGCTTTGAACTCATCAAAGCTAAGTCCGAAAAGGGATATGACTAATTCTTCATTTATATTGGAACCGGGAAATTTTTTTTCAAAATTTCCAATGATGCTATCTAGGTGGCTAGCTAATATTTTTACTAAAAATATTTCCGAGTTTGGTGAGAGAGCAGACAGTGCTATCAATGGGTTGTCAAAGGATTCAGCTTTTATTTTTACTAGTAAATCGCTGTAACTGTTACAGTCATACAGACAAATAGCTAGGGCTTCTTGGGCTTGTCCAAGGGGAATAGTTAATAATTTAGATAATCGTTTTGCCTGCCTTTTTATATTTACTAGCAGGTCTTCTTTATTAAAAGACATCAATACACCAAAAAACGGCAACGCTAGGCCACGCACCTATGTCACTCAGTTTTTGTGAATATTTAATCTTTTAGTTCAGAGTAAATCCATTTCGTCCTGTTTTCGTGGGAACGGGCTTCTCTGAAAAGCCACTGCAAAAAGCAGTGGCTATTGTCGCAATATTATAAGGAAATGTGAATTGTAGTTTGATGCCTACATGTTCTTTTCAGTGAATTCAGCCAAGCTACTACGCTCTACTTCATCAAATATCAATACTGAGCCTTTTTCATAGTTTCTATACACGTTAACAGCCGCGCTAGCACCTGAAGATGCGGGTGTGACAAACTTATCATCAATCTGGGCTAAGTTGCCCAACACGATTGTGCGACAATTTTTGCCACCACGGCTTAACATGCCCTTAATTTGCGCTCTAGTCATGTTTTGAGCTTCATCAATGATTAAAACAGCATCGTCTATTGAACGACCTCGGAAGTAAGCCATACTAGTAAATTCTATATTGGCTTTTTCGATCACATGCTCAACAGTTGCACTAATATTACCTTCATTGTTATCACCTGAATGCATTGATATAAGCGCATCTGTTATACCTGCTAATAACGGCATTGATTTCTCTGTCAGGTCACCGGGTAAAAACCCCGGATCATCGTCCATAAAGTCTCTGGAGCGCACCACAACGATTTTTTTGTACTTTTTTAACTCCAATACTTGATGCAGCGCCGAAGCAACTGCTAAAAAAGTTTTTCCGGAGCCAGCAGGGCCAAGGATGATATTTAAGTCATAATATGGATCTGTTAATTGGCTTAAAGCTACTGCCTGACGCTGATTTTTAGGCAAAATGCCCCATACTTTTTCTTGTTTACGAGGCAATAACTTTGTGAATACCTCAGTATCTGTTACTTCTGAAATTCGCCCAATGTGTCCAGCTTCATCGTACCAATACATGTTTGGCTGAACTTCATCATTAAATAGACTTATTGGGAAAGTATAAACTTCTCCTGAAACCTTGAAGTCTTTGTCTGATTTAATTCGATCAAAAAGATCTCCTTTAAAGGCTTGTACCCCTGTGTATAAAAGATCAATATCTGATATTTGATTATCTACGGCAACGTCTTCTGCCATGACCCCTACGGTTCGAGCTTTCAAGCGCATATTAATGTCACGGCTAACAATTACTACGTCTTTATCTAAGTCCTTCTGAAGATACAGTGCATAGTTAATTATTCTATTGTCAGCGTCACTTCCAATACCGTGCTTTAACTCTTTAGCCATATCGAGCTGGGTATCAATTCCAATAAACAGTTTTCCTCGTTTAGCTGTTTCAGTAGAAGGCAGTGGAATACCAGCTTCCATCTCTTCTGCACTGTGCCCATTTATTATATCTTCAAGCATACGAATACATACACGAGCATCAGCACTAACCGATTTGTTAGTTCTTTCTTTTAAGTTATCTAATTCTTCTAGAACTGTTAGACAGATGTAAATATCATCTTGATATGACAGGATACTTTTTGGATCATGAACCAACGCAGACGTGTCAAGAACACGAGGGTTTCGGTTTTCAACAGAGCTTTTCATGACGCAGCCCTCCAAAAGTTTGCATCGTTGCTAGAATGCGTGTTGTACTTACATCCCAAATAACAAATACTCTGTAAAGATTGGCTATTGTGGGAATGCTTAAAGTCGTTACAAAAATCCATGTTTAGAGAAATTCTTTTTACTTTTTCTACAGGCCAATAAAAACAAGGGGGTAAAAACTTTAAAATCTTTCCAATTCGGGGTTGTAAAATCACCACCGCATTTTGAATACTTCGCCCACGCATAAAGTTCACCGACTTAAACTGAATATTGGCTTTTTCCATAATGTAATTACGACTCGAAATTGGGTTCTCATCTCCTTTATGCAACACCTCCAAGGTATCGGTGATCGCCGCTAACCATGGCGCCATTTTTTCTTCCTCAGTGCCAGGTAAAAAGCCTATTGATTCAGCAATTTCAGGGGTATTACGGGTTACAATGACTTTGTCGTAAATACCTTTTTCTATGACCATTTCCAGTGCACACGCCATGGCTAATAACGTTTTACCACACCCAGCAGGACCAGTAAGTATTACTAATTCAATAGAGGTGTCGAGCAGTGCATCAAGCGCCATTGCTTGGTAAATATTTTTTGGCCTTATTCCCCAAGCGCTTTGATGCATTAGTCGCTCTGCACCAATATCTCTAATAGTAATATGCTCGTCGTCATAGGATTTAACTCTTGCGGCAAACTGATCGCCATCATCAAGTAAATACTCATTACAAAACACATCTGGGATTAAATCTTTAGGGATATGATGGACTGTTTCACGCCCGTGTTGCTCAGTGTTACACTCGCCAACATGCTGCCAAAAATCACCGGCAATTTTTTTATAACCGCTGGTAAGTAAAGCTATATCGTCAATGAGCTGATCGGTACGGTAATCCTCAACATATTTAAGCCCTGCCCCTTTGGCTTTTAAGCGCATGTTGATATCTTTAGTAACCAGTATGACTTTTTTATCGCTGTGCTGATTTTGTAAGTGCACCGCACAATTAATAATACGATGGTCGTTTTCATTGCCCGGTAAGCCAGAAATAGAATCAGCAAATAAATGGTCGTTTACAATCAGCAAGCTTCCCGTTAACCCGCCTTGTTTATTACTTGGTAGTGCAACCCCTTGTAGCATTTGCTCGGGAGAGGCCTGACTGAGCACTCCATCAAGCCCTCGAATAGCCATTCGGGCGTCGCGACTCACATCGTGTTTTCTATCTTTAATATGATCAAGCTCTTCCAATACCGTCATTGGAATAACCACTTGGTGCTCTTGAAATGACAAATACGCGAGGGGTTCATGAAGCAAGACATTGGTATCTAGCACATACATTTTACTATCAAGGTTCGAAGCTTTTCCCATAGTACTTTCCTTACGTTTTATGATTTTTATGCTATACCCAATAAACTAATCAGTGGTTACTAATAAACTTGATAAATTACTTAGGTATAATTTGAGTTTAGTCTATTTGTCATAAAAGTCTGTTTTATGACAAATATCATTTAGTTTGAATTTTCCACAAAATCGACGCACTAATGAGCGCTTAGGGTTGGTAATAATTCATACTTATAAAATTAATTAAAAGTCAGGCAAATAGCGCCTTGCAGTGGTGTTATCTAACAGGTAACATAGCCGCCTTTTTCTTCATAGACGAGACATACATGAATTTTTCCTTAGGTCAGCGTTGGATAAGTGACACAGAGTCAGATTTAGGATTGGGCACCGTTGTTGCCATTGATGGCCGCCAGGTCAGTATTTTATTTCCTGCCAGTGGTGAAAACCGTGTTTATTCTTCTGCAGAAGCACCGGTAACCCGCGTAGCATTTAATCCTGGTGATGTGATCCGAAGCGTTGAAGAATGGGAATTACAAGTCGAGTCTATTGAAGTGCAGGGTGAGTTACTGTGCTATCACGGAGAGCGTGTTGATAACGGTGATAAAGTACAATTAAAAGAAACTTTTTTAGATCATTTTATCAAGTTCAATAAACCGCAAGACCGCTTATTTGCAGGCCAAGTGGACCGTTTTGATCGGTATACTCTGCGCTATCAAACCTGGTTACATCAGTTCGAACGTCAGCAATCACCTATTAAAGGCTTAATTGGTCAACGCGCTAATCTTATTCCGCATCAGCTTTATATTGCCCAAGAAGTCGGTAAACGTTTTGCGCCGCGTGTATTACTTTCTGATGAAGTAGGTTTAGGTAAAACCATTGAAGCGGGCATGATTTTGCATCAGCAAATTATTAGCGGTCGTGCCAGCCGTGTGCTTATTGTTGTGCCTGAGAACCTGCAACACCAATGGTTAGTAGAAATGCTACGCCGTTTTAATTTACGTTTTTCTATTTTTGATGAAGAGCGTTGCGACGAAGCGTTTGCTGATTCACCTAACGTATTTGATACCGAGCAACTGGTGCTTACCAGCCTTGAGTTTTTAACTAAGAAAAAACGTTGGTTTGAGCAAGCAACATTAGCCGACTGGGATTTATTAGTCATTGATGAAGCCCATCATTTAAGCATTAACAACAATAAACCCAGTGCTGAATACCAGCGTATGGCTGAGCTGAGCCAAGATATTCCAGGGCTAATTCTTCTTACCGCTACGCCAGACCAACTGGGTCATCGTAGTCATTTTGCTCGTTTACAACTGCTCGACCCAGATCGTTTTTACGACTATGACGTGTTTAAAGAAGAAGAAGCAAACTACAAAGACGTTGCCGAAGCTGCTAATCAGTTATTACAAGAACAAGCACTGGATGACAGCGCAAAAGCCACATTAATTGAGCTATTAAAAGAAACAGATATCACCGATATCCTTGAAAAAGCCCAACAAGGCGACCTTGCTGCACGTAAAGAAATACTCAATATGTTACTGGATCGCCATGGCACTGGGCGCATATTATTTAGAAATAGCCGCAGTGGCATTGATGGCTACCCTAGCCGTAAATTACATGTCTACCCAATGGCATTACCTAAGCAATACAAAACAGCAATGACCGTACTGGGTAATATGAGTGGCATTCAAAATGCCGAGCTCAGTGCGCAACGTGCACTTTTCCCTGAAAAAATATTTCAAGAATTTGAAGGTGAAAGCGCAAGTTGGGGATTATTTGACCCTCGCGTAGATTGGTTAATTGAAACGCTAAAAACACTCAAGCGTGAAAAAGTACTTCTTATTTGTGCTAAAGCCGAAACAGCGATTAGCCTTGAGCAAATATTACGTGAACGCGAAGCAATTAAAGCGTCTGTGTTCCATGAAGGTATGTCGATTATTGAACGTGACCGCGCTGCGGCATTCTTTGCCGATGAATACGATAACGCACAAATATTACTGTGTTCAGAAATTGGTTCAGAAGGTCGTAACTTCCAATTCTCACATCACTTAGTGTTGTTTGACTTACCGCTCAACCCAGATTTACTTGAGCAACGTATTGGTCGCTTAGACCGTATAGGACAAACACAAGATGTAAACATTCATGTGCCTTACTTTGAAAACACAGCACAGGAAGTGTTATTACGTTGGTACAACGAAGGCTTAGATGCGTTTGAAAGCACATCAACCACTGGGCAGTTGTTGTATAAAGAGTTTAGCGAAGATTTACTTGAGTACATTGCAGCTCATAATTGTGATGAAGATGAGCTAGATCCACTCCTTGAGCAAGTAGCACAAAAAAATGCAGTATTACGCAAGCAAATGGAAAGTGGCCGAGATCGCTTACTAGAGCTACATTCATCGGGACAAGGTGCTGCTGATTCACTTGTAGCTGACATTGAAAAGCTCGATAACCAGTTTGAACTGCCAAGCTACATGATCAACGTGTTCGACACCTTTGGTGTAAGCCAAGAAGATAAAGGTGAAAACACCATTATTTTAAAACCCACTGAGCACATGTTAAACGCTTCGTTTCCATCGCTAAAAGACGATGGAATGACAGTAACCTTTGACCGTGATACAGCCCTTTCACAGGAAGATGTGCACTTTATTAGTTGGGATCACCCTATGGTGCAAGGCACTATGGATATGATTTGTGATGATGATTTTGGTAGTTCATCGGTGGCGTTACTTAAAAACAAAAAGTTACCACCAGGCACCTTTTTTGTTGAGCTAATATTTGTTGCCGAAGCCATGGCACCAAAAGTACTGCAAGTTGGCCGCTTTTTACCCCCTACGCCAATTCGTATTTTACTCGATAAGAGCAGTAATAACTTAGGTGAAAATGTTGGTTTTGATGGCTTTAATCAGCAACTATCTGCGGTCGGCCGTCAAACGGCGAGTAAATTAGCCGGTGCATTGCAAAGCGCGGTTCACCCGATGATCAACACCGCAAAAGACATGGCTCAGCAAAAACTGGATGTGATTCGTGTTGATGCATTAGAGAAGATGCAAACATCGTTAAACGAAGAGCAACAGCGATTAGTTGCACTGAAGCAAATTAATCCAAACATTCGCCAAGAGGAAATTACCTTTTACGATAAACAACGCAATGAGCTAACCGCACATATTGAAAAAGCGCAGTTAAAACTCGATGCGATTCGTTTGATTGTGGTTTCGCACTAAGAAATCTAGCTGTTAGCTATAAGCTGTCAGTCGTTAGTTAAAGATTACTAACGTGTGTGTATAAAAAAGAAAGCGCGATATTTATATCGCGCTTTTTACTTGAGCCTAAGACCTCACTCCACTAAAATAGCGCACTTCAAAATCACTGAGGTCTGCCGTGTTAGTTAACTACAATCCCCCTATGAGCCCGTATTTAACTATACTGTTTCAAGACGATGATTTGCTTATAGTTAATAAGCCTAGCGAGTTACTTACCGTACCAGGTAAAGACCCAAAACATGCTGATAGCTTAATAAATCGCGTCAATCGTGTTTTTCCTAGTGCTAAAATTGTTCACCGTTTAGATATGGCTACCTCAGGCATACTTTGCTTAGCAATGAACAAAGCCGCTCACCGCCATTTAAGTATGCAATTTCAAGAACGCGAAACAGCAAAACGTTACATTGCACGAGTATACGGACAACTTGAAACTGAAACAGGCTCTGTTGATTTACCGCTTATTTGTGACTGGCCGAACCGTCCTAAGCAAATGGTTGATCATGACAATGGCAAACCTTCGCTCACTCATTTTAAAATCCTTGAACGTGAAGCACAGGCAACCCGTGTAGAGCTTACTCCCATTACAGGGCGCTCCCACCAGCTGCGCGTGCACATGCTAAGCTTAGGCCACCCTATTTTAGGCGATCGTTTATATGCCCATAAAGACGCACTTGCTGCTGCTCCTCGGTTACAGTTACATGCACAAATGCTACAACTCAAACACCCTGTAACGGAGCAAGTACTTACTTTTGAAGCTGAGCCCGAGTTTTAACACGGTTTAATCTTTTAGCTATTTACAGTAAATAGCTAAACTTTAAGAGTACTTTGCCGATACATAAATAAGATTTAAATTAAAAGCTTATTATGTTTATTACGCAGATGTTTAAAGTCATTATTACTACTCTTGTGCTTGGCTGTACGTTAATCAGTTTTCAAGCGCTTAGTGCTGAGTATATCGCTCCCCCTCCTTTTTCAAAAAATATTGATGCGGATATCTCTCGCCTAGCTCAAAGTGATGAAGTAAAGCCTATTTTAGCTGGTGATACTGAGTTTTTAACTTTATACAGTGAGTATATGAGTGCCGACTTTAGAGGTGTAGTAATACTTATTCCTGACTGGCAATCAACGCCAACAAACAATGCAGGCATGAACTTTTTACGTAAAGAACTGAATAACCACGGGTATACCTCTTATGCGATGACAGTGCCTGATATTGATTGGCAAGCAGCTCAAGATGATGCAGCAAAAACGATTAATGATCCCGTGGGCACAAACAATAAAACAGCCAACGCAAATACTAAGCCAGACACCAGTACACAAAAACAGCCCCATCATGCCGACTATGTTGAACAAGTAAATACTGAGGTGGTAGACAATTACAAGTTAAAACTACTCGCTCGCTACGAAGCTTTATATCAGCAGGCTGCGATGGAGTCTGAGAATATTGTTGTTATTGCACAAGGCACCAGTGCTGGGGTGTTGTTGGAGCACTACGCTGAATTTTCAGACTCAAAAATAAACGCCTTCATTAGTTTAAGTAGCTACCTTCCTAATACAAAACGCAATGCAAAGTTAAGCCAAATAACATCCTTGGTCACCCCCGCTTTGTTGGATATTTATTTTGCTACAGACAGTAATGATATTTTAATGAACCTTAAAAACCGTCAGCGTTGGGTTAATCGAAATGCAAAGTTTGATTACCGCCAGCGCCAACTGTTTGGATTACGCGATGCGCCGCAGCAACATGCACGACTAAGCAAAGAAATAGACGGGTTTTTACGCCGCCTTTTTTAAATACTCGTATGCCGCTTGAATATCTTGGCTTTTTTTAACTGCCACTTCCATCATGTGCTTAGGTAAACCTTGCGATACCAGTTTATCAGGGTGGTGCTGAGCCATGAGCTTACGGTAGGCTACTTTAATATCACGTTGCGATGCGTCTTTATTTAACCCTAATAAGGCCAATGCCTGCGAACGGTTCATATCATTACTTGGTGGTACATGATGCCCTGAACCTTCGCGGTAGCTGCTACTTTGACTTTGCTGCTGTTTAAAACGCTGTTGTTGCTGCCTAAAGTTAAACTCTGCTTGATAACGTTTTAATACAAAGGCAAAGTGTGCTTTAGATACCCCCAACTGCTTGCTTACTTCTTGCAGTAATTGCTTTTCTTGTGCGGCAAGCACGCCATCAGAAAACGCCATTTGAATTTGAATTTCTAAAAATAACTGCAGTAAATCATAACGTTTAGCAAAACGTTCTTTAAAATCATAAACCGTATCTTTGAGTGAAAAGTCGCTGTCTTTACCCGATTGAAACGCCTGCTGCGCTTCACGGCGCTCTTCGCCTTTTAAGCCCATTTCATCCATAAACAGCGTCGCTGCTTTAATGTGGGTTTCGCTAACACGGCCATTCGACTTGGCAATATGTCCCATTACCGCAAAGCAACTCGAAAAAAACAACGCTTGGCGTTCGTTAACATCATCGCCTTTAAAAAGGTTAGAAAAGCCGCCAGCTTTATCAAAGTCTTTTTTTAGGCTTTTATCAAACATATGGCCTAGGTATAAGCCTAAAATGGCACCAAATATTTTGCCAAACATAAAACCAAAACAGAAACCGAGAATTTTTCCCCACATTTTAAAACTTACCTCTAATGTTTTATATTTAGCTTATGGTGCTAGTTGTTGGTTAAGAGCCGATAAACGCTCTGGTGTGCCTATATCGTCCCATTGGCCAATATAGAGTTCAGTGGAGACTAAATGTTCATTTAATTTTTCACGTAGCAAAGGGCCTAATGGCCGAATGCCTGGGGCTAGCCCCTCAAAAAAGTCAGCTTGATAACGCCCTATCCCTGAAAAAGTATATCGCTGGCTATTTGTCGGTAAGTGGCTCAGTGCAAAATCGCCATCAGGATTATGCGCAGGGTTTTCAACCAATACAATGTGCGCCTCTTTAGGCTGTAAATGTAGCTGCATTAATGCACTGATATCGTAGTCGCTGTAAACATCGCCATTAATCACAATAAATGATTCACCAAGTAAAGGAAGCGCTTGAATAATACCGCCTGCGGTTTCAAGCCCGCCCGTCACTTCTTGGCTATAGGTTATAGTCACGCCCCACGCGCGCCCACCTGCAAAATAGGTTTTTATTTTATCTCCTTGCCACGCAAGGTTAATTATTATTTGAGTAATACCTGCAGCCTTTAGGCGCATAATATGATGCTCAATCAGTGGTTTTCCCGCTACACATAACATAGGCTTAGGTAACTCTGCGGTGAGCGGCATCATACGTTTACCGCGCCCAGCGGCTAATATCATCGCCTTCATGGTTGTTCCTCTTTTAACCGCTGTTGCACCTTTGGCACCACGCTAGTTTTTATCAAAGCCGATAAGTCGCTAAGCTCAGGGTATTGTGCCGCCACCTCTATTACGTATTCAAGTGTAGGGAGTATATTTGCTAAGTAACCTTGTTTACCATCACGCAAATATAAACGACAAAAAATACCCGCCGCTTTTAAATGGCGTTGTAAACCCGTTAAATCAAACCAATATTTAAATTCTGCAAATGACTCGTTAGTTATTAAACCTTGGCGTTTAAATTCGTCGTAACCAAACTCAAGTAAATGATTCAGCTCGTCTTTAGGCAATTTAAAGTAGCAGTCTCTTAAAAGTGAGACTAAGTCGTAACATAATGGGCCCTGTACCGCGTCTTGATAATCAATAATCGCCCATTGCTGCTCGCAGCGCATAATATTACGACTGTGATAATCCCGGTGCATTGTGACTGTGGGTTGCTCAAGCAGTGTATTTATTAGCAGCGCTGTGCTTGTTTGCCAAGTCTGTTGCTGCTCAGCGCTGAGCTCTGCGCTAATAAAATCATTAACCACCCAATTTTTAAAAATATCCAGTTCAAGTGCAATAAAGTCATGGTCATACGGATTCATTGACGGCGCGGCTGGGGTTTTTGCCCACTTGGCACTTAAACTGATCAGTTGCTGGTAATACTCGCTGCGATTGGCATCATCAAGCAAGTCAGCCAAATGGGTGCTACCTAAATCACTTAGAATAAAAAAACCTTGCTGCTGGTCACTATGAATAATGGATGGTAATAAAAACCCCTGCTCAGAAAACACCTTGTTTAATGCAATATAAGGGACGTTGTTAACTTTTTTTGGATCGGAGTCCATCACAATAAAGTTTTTATTTTCAGCGTTTAACCTATAATAACGGCGAAAACTGGCATCTGCAGTTATTGCATTAAGCGCATAGGATTGCTCACTAAAGTGAGTATTAATAAACTGTTGTAAACTCTCAAAGCGTGTCATTTTATAAGCTATCTATTTTTCACTAATTACTTTGCCATTGTTTTCCTTTATTATGTATAGCTTGTAACTAATCACAGAGCATAAAGGTCGATAAATGAGCAAAACCTGGGGCATTTTGATGCTAAGCGTACTGAGCGCACCATCGCTTGCCGAAACTGAACTGACACACAATTTTTGTGGCACTTCAATGCAAACCAGAGCTTGGCAACCGCTTGCTGGCCTTGAGCTTGGAACGGTTGATATCAGCGCTGATGACGTTGAGCTTTTAGGCACACAAAGCGCTGAATTTACTGGCAATGTTGATATTAACACCGTTAACATGAGTTTGTCCGCACAATCAGCACTGATTGATAAACAACGTGGCCTGCTTAATGCCACTGGCCCAATTACCTATCGCGATTATGTAAGCCACGTACAAAGTTCGGGCTTAAATGCCGATTTAAATAACTCAGCATTTAGTTTATTAGGCGCACAATACAGCCTAACACAACAACAAGGCAAAGGCGGCGCGGAAAAACTCACCATAGACAAGTCTGGCTTAATGCTGATGAATGCAAGCTTTACTGCGTGCCCAGGTAATACGCCTGTGTGGGCTATTGAAGCCGATGAAATAAACTTATCACGTGAAGAAGGCTGGGGCGAAACCTACAATGCCGTGCTACGTATTTTAGATACGCCGGTACTCTATTTACCTTATTTTACTTTCCCACTCGATGAGCGCCGTAAGTCAGGCTTATTAACGCCCAGCTTTTCAAGTTCAGATCGCTATGGGTTAGAAACAATTACGCCTTATTATTGGAACATTGCCCCTAATTATGATGCCACTATTACCCCGCGTTATATGTCACGTAAAGGGCTACAGTTACAAACTGAATTTAGATATTTAACCCCAGAGCACCAAGGTTTAGTGGCTGTAGAATATTTAAATAAAGATGACTCAGAGCCTGAACTTAACGAGCGCTTTTTGTTTCATTGGCAACAAAAAAGTTATATTGGTGAAGACTGGCGAGCCAGTATTGATATTACCAATGTTAGTGATGACAACTACCTAACTGATTTAAACTCCGCTTATGCCAGTAAAACCGATACGCAGCTTTATCGTACCGGCTCGCTAACCCATATGGGCGAAATGTGGCGTACTGATATAAAAGTGCAAAACTTTGAAGTACTCGGTGACCACTTAGAATCATACACGGCGTTACCACAAATTAGCTTTACCCAAACTACCCCATGGAAAATTGATTATTTCGATTTTAGTGTTTCAGGCGAGCTAAGCCACTTTACTAACAGCTCAGCGGTAATTGACCAAGCTACTCGCGTGCACATAGAACCTAAAGCACGCTTTGATTACAAAGAATATGCTTGGTCGTTTTTATCTGAAGTAAGCTTGCTTCAAACTAACTATAAACAAGACGGTGATTTACAGGGTACACAGTATAGCGATAATGTTTCGCGTACTTTGCCTAAAGTGCGCTTATATTCTCAGCTTAACTTTGAGCGCGACACCTCAATTTTTATTGACGATGGTATTCAAACTCTAGAGCCACAAATTCAGTATTTATATACGCCTAATAAAGATCAGTCTGACATTGGCTTATACGATACCACCAAGTTACAAGATGACTTTTTTGGTTTATTCAGGGATGCGCGTTTTTCAAGCGTTGACCGAATTGCCGCAGCTAATCAATTTACGCTCGGGGCTACAACGCGTTTATTTGATAAGAAAAATGAAGAAGTATTTAACTTCAGCGCAGGCCAAATATTTTATTTAAGTGATTCAGCCAAGCCTACAGAGCAAGGGCTTAATAGCGATAGTAACTACAATGCCTTGTTTGCAGCGCAAACCATGTTACATTGGCACCGTCGCTGGTATTTATCGGGTGGTATTCAGTACGACACGGATGGCAAGCAAATTATCCAGTCAAATTTAACCTTAGACTACAAAGGTGACGATAATCAGCTGGTTCAATTGAACCATCGCTATGCAAATGATGTCTCAGGAAATACAATCGAGCAAGCGGGCTTATTTACAAGCATCCCTATCAGTGACGAGTGGCAATTTATTGCAAGTTACCATCGCGATCTTGATAATAACCGCAGTATTGAAGTATTTAGTGGATTACAGTATGAATCGTGCTGTTGGGCGTTCCAAATTACTGGCCATCGCCAAATTGAAACTGATTTAAATCAGTCAATTGGGCAACCCCAAGCCACTTTTGATTCGAGTATTCGTTTGAATTTTGTATTAAAAGGGCTTGGTAGTAAAAGCCGTTACGATGCTCAAAAATTATTACAACAAGGTATTTTTGGTTATCGTAGGCCGTATTTTCTTAATGACTAAACTGCTTTATTTATAGTAAAAATTTACAAATAACTATATCAATTTAGCCGTATTTAGCATTACAACAGTACTATTAGTAAGAGTAGTAAAAAGAATATGAATTTAAAAAAATTATTAACATCAGCAGTTTTAACGTTCAGCTTATGCCAAAGTGCATTTGCCGCCCCTGTCGAAATAGATAAAGTAATTGGTATTGTAAACCAAGGCGTTATTTTAAAAAGTGAAGTAGACACCATTGTTGATCGCGTAAAAAAACAAGCAGAAGAACAAAACCAACAGCTGCCAAAAGACGAAACACTGCGTGTTCAGGCGATTGAACGCTTAGTAAATCAAACCTTGATGATGCAGATGGCTGAGCGTATGGGCTTAGAAATTTCAGATAGCCAGCTTGACCAAACACTTGCCAACATGGCTAAAGAGCAAGGCGGTACAATTGCTGATTTGCGTCGTACTATTGAAGCGTCGGGTGAGAGCTTTCAAGCTTACCGCGAAGAAATACGTAAAGAAATAACCACGCAACAAGTCACGCGTGCAAACGTAGACCGCCGTATATATGTAAGCGACCAAGAAATTGATAACTTGCTAAAAATTATGGATAGCCAAGGCCAAAACGCCGAAGAATACGATATTGGTCATATTCTTATCGATATTCCAAGCGGTGCAAGTGCAGACGACGTAAGCTCTGCAAAAACACGTGCAGACAAAGTAATTGAACTACTACAAGACGGCCAAGAGTTTAAGCGTATTGCTATTTCATCATCAAGTGGCTCAAAGGCCCTTGAGGGCGGCCAATTAGGCTGGATGGGTATTAACGAAATGCCATCGTTATTTGCAGAAGCTGTAAAAGGTAAAAAGAAAGATGCGATTATTGGTCCACTTCGCTCTGGTGCGGGTTTCCACATCATTAAAGTACAAGACGTACGTGGCCGCCAAGTAGTTGAAACCACCGAAGTTAAATCTCGTCATATTCTTATTAAGCCTTCAATCATTTTAAGTGAAGAAAAAGCACGCACTATGTTAGCAGGCTTTGTTAAAGATTTACGCGCCGGCGATGCTGACTTTGCAGAACTTGCTAAAGAGTACTCACAAGACCCAGGTTCAGCACTTAAAGGTGGTCAATACGATTGGACTGATCCAACCACCTACGTGCCTGCGTTTAGAGATACGTTACTATCACTTGATAAAAACGAAATCAGCGAACCATTTAGAAGTCAGTTTGGCTGGCACATTGTGCAGTTACTAGATAAACGTGTTGCAGATAAGACCGAGCAAGCTAAACGTAATCGTGCACATGGCATGTTGTTTAATCGTAAATTTAAAGAGGAAAGCTTTAACTGGCAGCAAGAAATGCGCGAACAAGCCCATGTTGAAATTTTCCCAATAGACGAATAATTATGACCTTAAGAATTGCGGTAACCCCAGGTGAGCCTGCAGGCATTGGCCCAGACTTGCTATTAAAACTGGCACAGCACAGCTGGGATGCACAGCTAGTAGCGATTGCAGATGCATCGCTACTAAAGCAGCGCGCTAAACATTTAGGTTTAAACATTAAGTTAATTGAATTTGATGAAAGCGCCGAAGCCATGCCTACAGCGGCTGGCAGCTTATACATAAAACAGATTGATTTAGCCGAGCCGGTTGAGCTGGGTGTGCTAAATGACGCAAACGGTCAATACGTATTAGACACACTGCGTATTGCCAGCGAAAAGAATATGGATGGCACATTTGATGCCGTTGTTACGGGGCCTGTTCATAAAGGTATTATTAACCAAGCCGGCATTTCTTTTAGTGGCCATACTGAGTACTTTGCTCAGCAATCAGGTACAGCCGATGTGGTTATGTTATTAGCCACCGAAGGTCTGCGTGTTGCCCTAGTAACTACACATATTCCGCTTGCGTATGTCTCTCGTGCTATTACGCAAGAGCGACTAGTTAAAGTGGCTAATATTCTTAATCATGACTTGAAAACTAAATTTGGCATTGAGCAACCACGTATTTTAGTCTGTGGCTTAAACCCACATGCCGGTGAAGATGGTCATTTAGGCCGCGAAGAAATCGACACGATTACGCCTACGCTTGACATATTAAGAGCTGAAGGGATGAACTTAATCGGTCCTTTACCAGCCGATACGTTATTTCAAGATAAATACCTAAATGAAGCCGATGCAGTGCTGGCTATGTATCACGATCAGGGATTACCTGTGCTAAAATACAAAGGATTTGGTAAGTCAGTGAATATAACTCTCGGCCTTCCATTTATTCGCACCTCAGTCGATCACGGTACTGCGCTTGATTTAGCCGGTACAGGCGATGCTGATGTTGGCAGTTTTGAATTAGCGATCCGCGAAGCAATTAAGCTCGCCCATGAAAAAGCACAGAATCAATGACCGATAAAGTACACTTAGGACACCGCGCCCGTAAACGTTTTGGCCAAAACTTTTTATTCGATGAGTCAATCATCGACAAAATCGTCACCGCTATCGATCCTAAACCGCAAGATAATTTAGTAGAAATTGGCCCAGGTCTAGGCGCTATTACCGAGCCTGTTGCAGATTTAAGTGGCCATTTAACGGTTGTTGAGCTAGATAAAGATTTAGCCCAGCGTTTAATTGAACACCCATTTTTAGGGCCAAAATTAACCGTAAACCAAGGCGATGCAATGAAGTTTGATTTTGCAAGCTTGGTTAAAGATGACAAAAAGCTAAAAGTATTCGGCAACCTGCCGTACAATATTTCAACGCCTTTGTTGTTTCACCTGTTTGAATTTGCCGATCATATTGAGCACATGCACTTTATGCTGCAAAAAGAAGTGGTAAAGCGCATGGTAGCAGGCCCTGGTAGTAAAACCTTTGGTCGCTTGAGTGTGATGACTCAGTATTATTGTCATGCGATGCCTGTGGTAGAGGTACCGCCTGAGTGCTTTAAACCGGCACCTAAAGTCGATTCTGCGGTTATTCGCTTAATCCCTAAAAAGGCACAGCAGCGCACCGCTAAAAGCGTTAAAATATTAAACACCGTTTGTTTAGAAGCGTTTAATCAGCGCCGTAAAACGTTGCGTAACAGCCTTGGCAACCTTCTAACCGCTGACGAATTAACCAGCATTGGCATTGATATTACTTTGCGAGCTGAGAGCCTGTCGTTACAACAATTTATTGATATAGCTAACTGGATTTATGACAACAAGCAGTAATATAGGATCACCTGTAAAGGTATCTGTAGAAACATTTTATGTAGAAGAGCAATCGCAACCTGAACTAGATAAGTTTGTGTTCGCCTACTCCGTTACTATAAAAAACCACAGTTTATGCAGTGCAAAATTACTTAGCCGTTATTGGCTAATTACTGATGCCAATGGCAAAGAAGTAGAAGTGCAAGGCGAAGGTGTGGTGGGTGAAACCCCAGATATAGCCCCAGGTGAAAGCTACAAATATACCAGTGGTGCAATATTAGATACACCGGTAGGCACCATGCAAGGGCATTACACTTTACGAAACGAGTTTGGTGCTGAATTTAAAGCACCCATAAACGTATTCCGCTTAGCCTGCCCTAATATCCTACACTGATAAAAACAGGTAACAATGGCCGACTACGCAATAGGTGATTTACAAGGCTGCTTTAACGAATTTAGTTTATTGTTAAAGAAAGTCGACTTTAACCCTAGCAAAGATCACCTATATTTAGTGGGTGATATTGTCGCTCGCGGCCCAGACTCTAAAGCGTGCCTTGATTATATTTATCAACATCAAGACAGCGTTAGCGTCACATTAGGCAATCATGACTTACACATGATTGCCTGTTATTTAAATAACGTTACACCTAACCCCAAAGACAAACTCACTGCACTGTTTAACAGTAGTAAACTGCCCCACTACATCGCGTTTTTACAAACTCAGCCTTTAGCGCTTTATTTAGAACAATATAATTGTTTTATTTCTCATGCAGGCCTTAACCCTGATTGGTCATGCGAGCAAGCCATTAAGCACGCTCAATTTGCGCAGCAATGCTATGGTGCTGATAACGCTAAGTTCTTCTTAAAAAACATGTATCAGCCTCACCCGCTAAAATGGACGGAGCAACTTGATGATGCTGCTAAATTTCGTTACATCGTTAATTATTTCACTCGCATGCGCTTTATTACGCCTGATAATTTGCTCGATTTTAATGCAAAAGAAGCAACAACAAATTCATCATCACTAATTCCTTGGTTTTCTCATCCTGCCATTATGAACGCTCAACATGACCTAATTTTTGGACACTGGGCAGCACTTGAAGGCAAAACGCCCTACAACCACCTTTATGCTCTAGACACGGGTTGCGTATGGGGTGGCTCAATGACACTAATAGAACTGCAAAGTAGGCAAAAATTTTCAGAAAAATCACAACTTTTGTCTAAATAAACTGAAAAAAGTTAATACATCTGTTAAGTTTAAGAGTGGATGTTAAATTGTATAATTACAAAACATTCACAATAATGTGTAAAAAATAGCAATGCTCTTATAATTGAGTTAAACATAGACAGTAAACGAGTGTTATTGCCTACATTATTTTTTATCTTTAATAAAAGACTTAGTTTGTAATTAAGTTTTGCGGTAAATTTAGCAACTAACTATTAACAGTAAAAATTAATTATTTTTAATTACTTAACTTATTGTTGAAAGCGCCGATAAGTTTTAATAGACGTATTTTTGAATGGAAAACCATATGAATCTAACAGTGAGTCAACGTATTTGGGGTGGTTTTATATTTATCACTTTATTACTTTTAATTATTGGCGGTAACTCTTTAATAAAAATAGCAAATATAGATCGTTCAACTCAAAAAGTTAATCAGCTATCGCTTCCTGCATTAAACAAGAGCGCTCAGTTACAAGCTGAATTTATTTTGATGAGTAAAGCCGCTCAAGCTAGTTTCCATATAACATCGGCTCAAAAACTCGCCACGTTAAAAGCGCAAATAGAAGAGCAAAAACAAATATTTAATAAATTGCACCGCGAACTACAACAAGTTGTTAAAGACGATCCACAGTTAAACAAAAGCAGCCTTGAAGTTGAAAAAACCTACCTGAGCTTTTCAAATATCATAAACAGCCTGCTTAAAGATAAAAACGCCCAGCTAGTGCTTAACAAAAAGCTCAAAGCGCAACTAGAAACCGTTGAGCTCGCGGCAGAAGACGCTAACTCTATGGTACTTGATATTATTGATATTGATGGTTTAGAGGATAATTACCCGCGCGCTTATCAAGCAGCTAATAATCTAGAAAATAACTTTATGTCCGTGGTTACCAGCAGCACCGACATGCTAACCGTTAAAACGCTTAACACGCTCGATATTATTAAAAATGAACAAGTGTATTATTTTGAAGAAGTGGTTCGTACTGTTGCATTAATACAACCCGCGATAGAGCAAAGCCATAGCGGCTTGTTTAACGACCTAAAAGGCTACGTAGATACGCTTGAAAGCAATATCTTAGGTAACGATAGCCTTTCAGCGAATAAAAAACGCCTTATTGATGCAATCAGCACAACTGAACGTGAATTAGAAGAATCGGAAAAAGCCACTAAAACAGCACTTAGCCAAATTGACGAATTAGTATTACAAGCAAGCGGCGTTGCATTTACTTTGCAAGAAGGCGTACGCAGCGATGTAAACTCAGCTAATTTATGGACTTGGATAGGTATGATCATTGCGACTATTATCGCTGTGCTTGTAGCCATCATTACTGTTAACCGTATTACTAAGCCATTAGCAGAAGTTAACCGCATTTTAGATATTGTTGCCAGTGGTGATATGACTCAACGCTTAGATGACAGCGCAAAAGATGAGTTTGGTGAATTATCGAAAAGCTGTAATACCTTAATTGATAGCTTACGTAGCTTAATTACCGGTATTATTTCACGTTCAACACAACTTGCAGCCGCTTCTGAGCAAACTTCAACAATTACCGGTGAATCAAGCAAAGCGATTAGTAATCAACAAGCGCAAGTAGAGCAAGCTGCAACCGCAACCACTGAAATGAGCAGTACTTCACAAACTGTAAGTAACAGTGCCCAACAAGCACTGAGCGAAATTAAAAATGCCGATAAAGAAGCTGAGCGTGTTAAAGGCATTTCAAATCAAAACAAAGCAACCATCGAACAACTCGCTTACGAAGTCGATGAAGCATCAAGTGTTATTAATAAACTACACAAAGATAGCGCATCAATTGGTAGTATTTTAGACGTTATTCGTGGCATTGCAGAACAAACTAACTTACTTGCACTTAATGCGGCCATCGAGGCAGCGCGTGCCGGAGAATACGGTAGAGGGTTTGCCGTGGTAGCTGATGAAGTAAGATCACTTGCAAGTAAAACACAAGAGTCGACCCAAGAAATTCAATCTATGATTGAATCACTACAGTCTGGCGCTGAAGAAGCAGTTAAAGCCATGGAAAAAGGTAAAGAACGTGCTGTTTCGTGTGTTGAACAAAGTGATTTAGCCAATAGTGCGCTGGATTCAATTACCCTTGCGGTATCACAAGCGCACAATGTCAGTGAAGAGATATCAACAGCAGCACAAGAGCAACAACAAGTATCACAAGAGATCAGTGAACGCTTAGAATCTATTGTTGCTATTGCAGAGCAAACAGCAGAAGGTGCTGTACAAACTAATATTTCAAGTTCAGAAGTGGCTAAGTTAGCCGAAGAACTAAGAATATCAGTAGAGAACTTTAAAGTATAAATATCGCACTGTAAGTAGCCCTAGGGCTACTTACAGCTCACACCCTAGTAAGTCATAGTAAAACACCCACTTCCTCATTAGGTATGCTTACACGCTCCACAATCTCACTCTAAATACACAACACTCAACTGCTTAGTCTGTAAAGTCATTTAATGCCCATACTCCTTATGTTTTCTTTGGTTATACCCATTCGCTTAATTAAGTGGTCTATTTTGAGGATGAAAAAACGTGTTGATAGCAAGGAAAAAAATTTGCTATTTAGTTGTTCTAAATGAGAATTTTTTAACGCAGATAGCGAAACGTTTAGCCCCGTAAAATAATTAAGTATGATTGCGAATTGGTATTAGATGGACATAATTACGGTAGGTATATTTTCGGTGGCTAATAGAGTGGATTTAAAAACAAAAAACCCAGCATAAGCTGGGTTTTTACATTTCTGAAAGAAAACTAAATTACTTGATTTTAGCTTCTTTGAAAATCACATGTTTACGAGCCTTAGGATCGAACTTTTTGATTTCCATTTTTTCAGGCATGTTACGCTTGTTCTTGTCGGTAGTGTAGAAAAAACCAGTACCAGCAGTTGAAACTAAACGGATCTTATCGCGCATAATTCAGTTCCTTAAACTTTTTCGCCACGAGCACGGATTTCTGTAAGAACCGTGTCAATGCCTTTTTTATCGATAATACGCATACCTTTAGTAGTAGTGCGTAATGTTACAAAACGTTTTTCACTTTCAACCCAAAAACGGTGTGTTTGTAGGTTAGGTAGGAAACGACGTTTAGTCGCGTTTCTCGCGTGTGAACGGTGGTTACCAACCGCTGGACGCTTACCTGTAACTTGACATACTTTAGACATGTCTATATATCTCCAATAACTTCGCTCGAGCTTAATTTTTCCCTAAGGCCATGTATTTGTGCCCTAGAGATAAATCGAAGGGCGCTCTTTATACAGCTTTTACAGGCAAAGATCAAATACTGATCTTATCCAACCAGCTCATGTGTAAATTTTATAGCGGCTAATTATAAAGATCGAATGCCCTTAGGGAAAGTAAAAACTGCATTTAAATTAAACTAATTTGCCAAAACACACTAAACCGCTCATTTTTAGCACATATCTGCGAGCGATAAACTTAAATAAGTCCCCGTTCAGCAAACGAAACACAATTTTCACCACCAATAATAATATGATCCAACACATTTATGTCGACTAATTGCAGTGCTTGGCATAATTTATTGGTAATTAACTTATCGGCCTGACTCGGTTCTGCAATACCACTTGGGTGATTATGTGAGAAAATAACCGCTGCCGCATTATTTTTTAACGCTGCTTTGACTACTTCACGCGGATACACACTGGCTGCGTTAATCGTACCATAAAATAAGATTTCATCTTTCAATAAACGATTTTGGCTATCAAGATACAACACCATAAACACCTCCTGCTGCAGCCCTCGCATTTGCAAGGTTAAATAGTCGTATACAGCTTGAGGGGAGTTAAAAACGGCATCGCGAACAAAGCCTTCTTGCATATAACGTTGACTCAGCTCAAGTACCGCTTGTAGCTGTACATATTTAGCTGTTCCTAGCCCTTTTTGCGCACAAAATTCATCTATGCTGGCATTAAACAAATTATGCAGGGTTTTATTTTCATTAAGCAGGTGCTGTGCCAGCTCTATCGCATTCATACCGGGTAAACCAGTACGTAAAAATATAGCCAATAGTTCAGCATCAGAGAGTGCCTTTGCGCCTTTTTCTAGCAGCTTTTCTCGCGGTCTGAGTGAATTAGGCAGAGAGGTTAATTGCATCGTTCATCCTTGAAAGCGGTCAGTATCATATAACTGTAATGCAAAATTAAAAATTAGCGCGATAAAACGCATTTTATCTTAGCTGTCACGCTCAAGATTTGTTATTTTAGCCAGCATATTTTATAAAATTGATGAACAACCATGATTAATTTAACAAATAAAAAAATAGTGCTGGGAATTAGCGGTGGAATTGCAGCCTATAAATGTGCCGAACTCGTAAGACGTTTAAAAGACCATGGTTGTGACGTTAAAGTTGTAATGACTGAATCAGCAAAGCATTTTATTACCCCGCTAACGATGCAAGCAGTCAGTGGTGAAATGGTGTCTGACTCATTACTCGACCCATCAGCAGAAGCTGCAATGGGACATATTGAATTTGCCAAATGGGCTGATTTAATTTTAGTTGCCCCTGCCACCAGCAATATTATTGCAAAAATGGCCGCAGGCATTGCTGATGACCTACTCACTACGTTATTGCTCGCAACTCCTGCAAAAGTAGCCATAGCGCCGGCAATGAATCAGCAAATGTACGCACACCTTGCAACGCAAGCTAATATAGCCACTTTAAAGGCGCGTGGCGTTGCTGTTTGGGGACCTGGTAAGGGTGAGCAAGCCTGTGGTGATGTAGGTGCAGGGCGAATGCTTGAACCGCATGAATTAGTGAGTTTATGCACTGAACCTGCGCAACCACAACTCTTAGCGGGTAAAACCATTACTATTACCGCAGGTCCAACCCGAGAACCTCTCGATCCGGTGCGTTTTATATCAAACCACAGCTCAGGAAAAATGGGCTATGCACTAGCACAAGCTGCTTTATCATTTGGCGCACAAGTTAACTTAATTTCAGGCCCGGTAACCATTACCGCACCGCAAGGGGTTAATTTAATTAATATAGAAAGTGCTGAGCAACTATTGCAAGAGTCACTCAATTACGCCCCTCAATCAGACGCCTTTATTGGCTGCGCTGCTGTAGCCGATTACCGCGCAGCAAATATCGCCACGCAAAAAATGAAAAAACAAGGCGATGAACTCACTCTTAGCTTAGTTAAGAACCCAGACGTTATAGCAGCAGTAGCAAACCTTACACAAAGCCGCCCTTACACTGTCGGCTTTGCAGCAGAAACGCAAAATGTTGCTAACTACGCTAAAGGGAAACTAACCAATAAAAACCTCGATATGATTTGTGCTAACGACGTATCGAAAAGTGATTTGGGCTTTAATTCAGAGCGTAACGCACTCACTCTTTACTGGCAAAATGAACAACTCGATTTACCTGAGACCAGCAAAACAGAAATAGCCATCAAAGTGATCGAGCAGCTTGCCAAACGATTATAAAAAGGCTGGAAACAAACTGAATAAAACATTAACATGATGACGCCTTGTGACCTTTTAGTGTAATTTTACTTCGCTAATATAGTTTAATGCTTGCGCAGTACCAGAGCTTCACGTAATACGTGAAAATACCGCCTTACTGGTTATTGCCCGCAGCAGCACTAGGCCGGTAGCTGTGTTATCGCACATTGATGTAGAAAAAATAACTATTAAAAAAGGAATGTTCATGCCTGCGACAAAAAAAAGTAATCGCAAAGAGCAAATACTGCAAGCACTCGCACAAATGTTAGAAACCAGCCCTGGCCAGCGTATTACAACTGCCAAACTTGCCGCAGAAGTTGGCGTATCTGAAGCCGCTCTTTATCGCCACTTTCCGAGCAAAGCGCGGATGTTTGAAGGATTAATTGAGTTTATTGAAGATACCCTGTTATCACGTATTAATCTTATTTTAGATAACGAAAAAGAAAGCAAAGCACGCGTATACAATACCTTATTACTGTTGCTAACGTTTGCTGAGAAAAACCCTGGCATTACTCGTATATTAACAGGCGACGCTCTACAAGGAGAACAAGAGCGACTTCGTGAGCGTGTACAGGGCTTATTTGAAAAACTAGAAACCCAATTTAAACAAATTCTTAGAGAGCGTAAGCTACGTGAAGGTAAAAACTTCCAAAGCGATGAGTTAACCCTAGCTAACTTTTTGCTTGCCTACGTTGAAGGTAAAATGAATCAGTTTGTGCGCAGTAATTTTAGTGCTCGCCCAAGTGAGCAATTTGAAAAACAATGGCCAGAACTTCAAAAAATTTGGTTATAAGGTTTTAGGTTTTAGGTTTTAGGTTTTAGGTTTTAGGTTTTAGGTTTTAGGTTTTAGGTTTTAGGTTTTAGGTTTTAGGTTTTAGGTAATCTTGCCAGCAAGGTTATTAAATTATTCTCCTATCATCAATTCCACATAAACTCTGTGTTCTTTTTATAAATTATATTTAAAAATTAATTTGAACACAGAGCAAAAAGTAAAAAATTGAAAACCACAATTAAACTTTTACTTCCCTAACTTTTTACCGATGCCAAACACCTCGCATCCCGTGGCCCGAAAATTTAACCTTTTATCATTCATTTTTCCCCTCTCATCTCTGCCTTGCTACCGCTTATCGTATCTACTCGAATTGTTATTAAAACTCGTTACAATAAAATAATGTTAAAAAACGAGAATCTATAATGAAAACACAACTCACTCTTATAGGCTGTGCACTTATTACCAGCTTAACGAGCGCCAGTGCCTTAGCAAATAAGCCATTAGAATTTAAAGATGTATTTGATTTTAAATCTGCAAAAGGCACACAGCTTTCTGAAAATGGTCAAATCCTCTCTTTAAGTGCAACCCCTTATCGCGGCAATGCCACTGGGCAAGTCTACTCGCTAAATAACAACAAGCTTATTGCTGAGGTAGAGCGAGGCACTCGCCCTACAATTAACAAAATGGCGAACTGGGTTGCATTCACTCAAGTGCCTACCCTACTTGAAAAAGAAACCACAAAGAAAAAAAGTGACTTAAAAAACAATTTAGTATTAGTGAATACCCAAACTGGTGAGCAACAACGTTTTAATGACGTAAAAGACTACGTACTTGCTAATAACGGCCAATGGCTTGCCTATCGCAAAAATGAAAGCACCGACGCGGATGATAAAACCTCCGACAACAATAGCGCTATCACTGCTGACAAAAAAGATAAAAGCTACCCGCTGGTTATCATCAACTTAAATGATAAGCGCACCCATACTCTTGAAAGTGCCTTCACCTATGATATTAGCGCCACCAGCGATCAGCTATTAGTGAGCCAAAGCTATGTGGATGGTAACAATAATCAAATTACTTTGTTTTCACTCGATGACTTCACCAGCACGGCATTAATTGATGAGCCGGGTGTGGTTGCCAGCAAAATAGCTTGGCATCCAATCAATAAGAGTGTTGCATTTACCTTAGGTAACTATGTGAACGATGATAAGCGCCGCCGCCAGTACGAATTAACGCTTTGGCAAAACGAGACGCTTACCACTGTGCATTCACCTAACCCAGAATGGTTAATGGGTAAAACCGCGACATTAACGTGGGCCGAAGATGGTACACGCTTGTACTTTGAAAACCGCCCAAAACTTGCTGAAAAAGTTAAACAAAAGGAATATACCGATGAGTCGTCACTGTATGACTTTGAGGTTATTCGCGACCAAAAAGGGTTAAATGTATGGCACAACAACGATGCGCAAATTAAACCTCGCGAAGAGCAGCAATGGAATAAAAACAATAAAAATCGACATTACACGGCGGTATACCATGTAAACTCGCAACAAGTTGTGCAGTTAAGCACACCAAATATGCCTGAGGTCGCACTTAATACTGAACGCGCGGATTCATTATTAGGTTACTCAAATTTAGCTCATCTTGAAAAAGTAATGTATGGCGGTTTTTTTGCTGACTACTTTGCTGTTGATATAAAAACGGGTAAACAAACCCCTATTATTAACGACTACCCATTTAGACCAAGCCTTGCGCCTAATGGTCAGTTTGCTGCTTACTTTGATAATAACCAAGTACAGCTTAAAAACTTAGGCAATAACAAAGTGAGCGTACTCAGCAAAGCGGTTAACGCCACCTTTGCCGATGACAAACACGATTACCCATCTAAGCAGCCTGGCTATGGCTTTGCTGGCTGGCTTAACGATAGCAGCGAAATACTGGTTTATAGCAAATACGATATTTGGTCGTTTAATGTAAATACCAAACAAGCCAAACGCTTAACTAATGGTAAACAAAATAATACTCAGTACAGAGTGATCACACTTGATAAAAGCCAAGTGGGCTTTAACAGTAAGGATACGCTGCTGCTCTCTGCAATTAACTTACAAAGTAAGCAAAGAGAAGTTGCTAAACTTAATTTAACAACGCTTAACGTTACTAAAGTACTCACAGGCAATAAACGCTTTGATGTAATTAAAAAAGCCAAAAATGCCGATAAATACTTATTTACTGAGCAAACCTATCAGCAATTCCCTGATATTTACCAAACTGACTTTAGCTTTAATAAGCCACAAAAGGTCACGAACTTAAATCCACAAGTTAATAACTTCGCGTGGGGCCAAGAACCTGAACTTATAAGCTATAAAGGCTTTGATGGAGAAGATTTAAAAGGGGTATTAATCAAACCGGCGGGCTACAAAAAAGGCGATAAAGTACCGGTTGTGGTGTACTTTTACCGCTATATGAGCCAGCGTATGTACGACTTCCCTAAAATGGAATTAAATCATCGCCCTAACTTCCCAATGTTTACATCAAATGGCTACGCCATCTTTTTACCTGATATTCGCTTTGAAATAGGTCACCCAGGTAAGTCGTCAACGCAAACCATGATCAACGCCACCCAAAAGCTGATTGATTTAGGCATTGCCGATCCTAATAAAATAGGGTTACAAGGCCACTCATGGGCTGGTTATCAAAGCGCGTTTATGATCACCGAAACTGATATGTTTAAAGCTGTGGTATCGGGTGCGCCAGTGTCTAACATGACCAGCGCCTACAGTGGCATTCGCTTAAAATCAGGGCTTGCTCGCCAATTTCAGTATGAAACAGGGCAAAGCCGTATTGGTAAAAGCTTATTTGAAGCCCCAGAGCTTTATATTGAAAACTCGCCAGTCTTTTTTGCCGATAAAGTAAATACCCCTATTCTGATTATGTTTGGTGATAAAGATGATGCTGTGCCATGGCATGAAGGCGTACAGTATTACTTAGCCCTGCGCCGTGCGGGTAAAGATGCCACTTTTTTACAATATGAAGGCGAACCTCATCACTTAAAAAAGTTTCCTAATCAGGTCGATTTTTCGATTCGTATGATGCAGTACTTTGATCATTACTTAAAAGGCAAACCCGCCGCAAAGTGGATGAAAGAAGGCGAAGCATTTATACAAGAGGAAAAATAAATGATAAAAACCCCGATAGATTTAAGTCTATTGGGGGTTTTATAATTTATTACTACCCACTTTATAATAAATAGACAATACTGAATTAACTAATAATTATTAAGTCGTTATTTGATGCTACATTTTTGGTATAAAGAATTTCCGCAATACCCTAGAGATCATAAGGATTACTGGCGAACACGCTTAATTGCACACTCTTTATTAATCTGCTGCTGCTACTTTTTAATTTTAACCTTACTAAATGTTTTTTATTTTTCGAGTTACGATATTGCACTTATTGATGCCTTAGGACTAATAGCCTCATTAAGTATTTGTATATGGTTTAATAAAACAGCTCAGGTT
>NZ_BADW01000014.1:0-17003 GCF_000241165.1 Pseudoalteromonas sp. BSi20439 | reverse complement strand
GAGTTAACTATCTAGTGACTTAATGATCCCGCATGCTTCAATAGTATTGTTCGAACCACAAGCACTAGCCATCTGTTGTAATTCAGCTTTAAGCGCCCTTAATTCTTTCATGCGTTTATTCACTAGTGCAAGTTGCTGATCAATTAATGCATTAACGCTAGAGCAGCTTTCTTCTGGCTTATTTTTTAATTCGATAAGACGTTTAATATCATTGAGTGATATATCTAGGCTGCGACAATGTTTTACGAACTCCAATTGTTTAAGTGCTTTACTATCATACAGCCTGAAATTACCTTCTGAACGGTTTGGATTTAACAGTAATCCTTCTCTTTCATAATATCTAATTGTTTGTATAGAACAGCCCGATTTTTTAGACAATTCGCCTATTTTCATCAATTTCCCCCAGACATTTGATTCTATAGTTACTATAGAGTCTGTAGTATAAGTATGCAACGAAAAGGATATATAAAAAATGACCGAGAAATATTTAAACAATACGAATATCGTTAATTTTGAACACAAAGATATCCAATCCCTGATCGATCAGCGAGGATGGCAAAGCTTAGACGATTTCAACAAAATTGGAGCAGCATACCAATTTGTGAAAGATGAAATAATGTTTGGCTATAACAAGAGTGATGATATAGCAGCAAGCGATGTACTAGCAGATGGTTATGGGCAATGTAATACTAAGGGTAATCTGTTAATGGCGCTATTGCGTGGACTAGGTATCCAGTGTCGTTTCCATGGTTTTACCATTGATCAGCAATTACAAAAAGGGGCTATACCTAGCTATGTATTTTGGTTAGCACCTAAATACATCATTCATAGTTGGGTAGAAGTTTATTTCGATGGACGCTGGATAAACTTAGAGGGCTTTATATTGGATGAGCAATACTTAAGCTCACTACAGCAGAAATTTAGCCAAGCAAAAGATGACTTTTGTGTCTATGGTGTTGCAACAAAGTGTTTCTCTTCACCAAACACAAATTGGTGCGGCCAAGATACCTATATTCAAAAAGAAGGTATTCATGACGACTTTGGGCTTTATGATTCCCCTGATGAGTTTTATCTTGAAAAGGGTACTAATTTGTCGGGAGTAAAACGTTGGATGTATCAAGGTGTGATTCGCCATTTGATTAATATGAATGTATCAAAAATTAGAAATACAAAAGCACTGGAGGTACAAAATGCACAACCATAGTCACAGTCATCAGCATTCTAAAGATGATCGTATTGGTTGGGCATTTTTTCTGAATGTGACATTTACTATTATCGAATTTATAGGTGGTTGGCTCACTAACAGTACTGCGATAATGGCAGATGCAGTTCACGATCTTGGTGATAGTCTTTCAATAGGTTTTGCGTGGATTTTAAGTCGTTTTTCAGATAAAGAAGCATCAGATAAGTTTAGTTATGGTTATCGTAGACTTACTCTCTTTGGCGCATTGATAAACAGTATTGTTTTAATCATTGGCTCAATTTGGATTTTATTTGAAGCAATTCCAAGGCTGTCCAATCCTGAAATGCCTGTAGTCGAGGGGATGTTAGGGCTAGCGATACTCGGCGTTGCCGTTAACGGATATGCGGTATTAAAATTAAAAGCGGGTGAAACATTAAATGAGAAAGTGCTGACATGGCACCTTCTTGAAGATGTACTTGGATGGGTTGCCGTTCTTATAGTCTCTATCGTACTGTTGTTCGCTGAACTGCCGATATTAGATCCCCTTTTATCAATAGGGTTCACGCTGTTCATCTTGTTTAATGTTTTCAAAAACCTGAAATCAACACTCGTTTTATTTCTTCAAGCTGCACCCGATAAAGAGACTCAAAAGCGTATTAAACTATCACTAATGGAATTTCCTGAAGTTAATGGTATCCACCACATGCACTTTTGGTCACTAGATGGTGAAAGTCACGTTTTAACAGCGCACCTTGAGCTGAGTGACAACTTTGACGTTAAAGAATTAATTAGGCTTAAACAAGAAGTTGCAGCTAAATTATCTTCCTATCATTTATCGCATACAACGATAGAGTTTGAGTTTTTAAATGAAAATTGTCGGGATGAAGCGCAGTAAGCTTTATCAATAAAATGTTGGGCATACAATATAAAAAGCAGCTTAATTAGGCATAACCTATTAATTAAGCTGCTTTTTGGGCTTTAAATTTCGTCAGATTACTGTTTGTTACTCTCAGAGCCATGCGCCCATTGATATAAAACAGGTAATACAAACAAAGTTAAAATGGTAGAAGATACAATACCGCCGATAACGACTGTTGCTAGTGGTCGTTGTACTTCTGCACCAATTCCAGTGTTTAGCGCCATTGGAATAAAACCTAAACTAGCAACCAGTGCCGTCATTAAAATAGGTCTTAAACGAATGATGGCACCTTCAATGATCGCTACGTAAAGGTCGCCTTTTTCATGCCAAAGATCTCGAATAAAAGCCAACATAACCAAGCCATTTAATACGGCGACACCTGACAATGCTATGAAGCCGACACCTGCCGAAATTGATAAGGGCATGTCTCTTAAATAAAGTGAAAATACGCCCCCAGTTAATGCTAAAGGCACGCCACTGAAAATGATTAATGCATCTTTTAATGAACCAAATGCGATAACCAAAATACCTAAGATTACAACTAATGTGATCGGTACAACTAAGCTTAATCTTTTACTCGCTGACTCTAGTTGTTCAAACGTTCCACCATAATCAAGCCAGTATCCTGCTGGGATTTCTCCTTCCTGATTAATTTTAGCTTTCACTTCTTTTACAAAGCCGCCTAAATCTCTGCCACGAACATTGACGGTAACCACAACTCTTCTTTTTCCGTTCTCACGGCTAATTTGAGCAGGTAAAGACTCTGATTTAAGCTCTGCAACTTCTTCAAGTGGCACATAGTTACCACCCTCAAGTGGAAGCGGCAGGTGCTTCAAGCTATCGATATCTGTTCTTGTTTGCTCTGGTAGGCGAACAACTAACTCAAATCGTCTGTCTCCTTCATAAATGATCCCCGCAGATTCTCCACCAATTGCAGTAGCAACCCAGTCTTGCAGTTCTGAAACGCTCAAACCGTATCGACCAAGCGCTTCTCGTTTAGGAATTACTGATAAAGATGGAACACCTGTGACCTGTTCCATTCGGGCATCAGCAGCACCGTCCACGGTTTTCACAATATTTAGAATATCTTTTGCGGTAAGTAATAATCGATCTAAGTCATCACCAAATATTTTGATGCCGACATCAGCTCTAACGCCAGAAATCAATTCATTGAAACGCATTTGAATAGGCTGAGTGAATTCATAGTTGTTGCCCGGAATGTTTTTCAGTACTTCTTCCATTTCTTCAACTAATTCACTCTTTGGCTTTGAAGGTTCGGCCCATTCTTTACGTGGTTTTAAAATAACAAAGATATCAGCAATACTCGGTGGCATTGGATCAGTTGCTACTTCTGATGTGCCGATGCGCGAGAATACTTTATCAACTTCAGGAAACGCTTTAATACGTTGCTCAAGTACTTCTTGCATTTCTACTGATTGCTCTAGGCCGGTAGAAGGTATTCTTAGCGCTTGGACTGTTATATCCCCTTCATTTAGCTGTGGAACAAATTCACTACCCAGCGTTGTTGCTAACCAAAGGCTATACCCCATTAACAGCGTTGAGAATGAAACAATAACCCAACGAAATTTCAACGCCATTTTTAACAATGGTTCATAAATAGACTTGGTTGAACGAATAACTACACTTTCTTTTTCGCTGATTTTACCTTTCATAAACACAGCTACAGCAGCAGGAACCAGTGTAACTGAAAGGATCATTGCGGAAATTAACGCCATAACGACAGTTGCCGCCATAGGGTGGAACATTTTCCCTTCAACGCCAGTTAGCGTGAAAATGGGGATGTAAACAACAGTGATAATTGCCACACCAAACAAGCTTGGACGTATCACTTCTGAAGTGGCTTCAAAAACGGTATTTAGGCGTTCTCTTAAGTCTTGCCTATGACCGTTGTGTTGGGCCTGTGCTAACCTACGGACAGAGTTTTCAACGATGATTACAGCCCCGTCCACTATCAAGCCAAAGTCCAATGCGCCGAGACTCATTAAATTGGCAGATACTCCTGCTTGCGCCATACCTGTGATTGTCATTAACATGGAAATAGGGATAACAGCAGCGGTAATGAGAGCTGCACGTAAATTTCCAAGTAGAATAAATAACACAACAATAACTAAAAGCGCACCTTCAACGAGGTTTTTGGTAACGGTTGCAATCGCTTTATCTACTAACGTTGTTCTGTCGTAAACAGGCTCTGCGGTAATGCCCTTTGGCAGAGATTTTTGTATTTCGCTGAGCTTATGTTCCACTTCTAAAGCAACGGTGCGAGAATTCTCACCAATCAGCATCATGGTTGTACCAAGCACTGTCTCAATGCCATTACGAGTAGCAGCCCCTGTTCTAAGTTCTTTGCCTATAGCAACATTGGCAACATCACTTATTTTTACAGGAATACCATCGTTCTTTTTGATGATGACATTGAGGATCTCATCTATTGTCGCTAGTTGCCCAATGGAGCGTACTAAAACTTGCTGTCCGTTTTGTTCGATATAACCTGCGCCACGGTTGTCATTGTTTTTACGTAATGCATCAGATATTTCTTCAAAGGTTACCTGATGAAAAAGTAATTTTTCGGGTTTAGGCGTTATGTGATATTGCTTGTTGTAGCCGCCGATACTGTTGACCTCAATGACGCCTTTAACTTGAGCCAATTGCGGTTTAATGATCCAGTCTTGTATTTCTCTTAAGGCAATAGCGGTATAAGGCTCTCCATTAGGCATTTTAGCGTCAGGAGAAGCTTGTACGGTATACATAAATATTTCGCCAAGCCCTGTCGAAATAGGACCCATTTCTGGCTCTAAGCCAGAGGGAATAACGCCTTTTATCGCAGCTAATCTTGCATTGATTAAGTTGCGAGCAAAATAAATATCGGTTCCCTCTTCAAAGATAACGGTTACTTGAGATAATCCATATCTTGACAGGGAGCGGGTGTGAGACAGCTTTGGCAATCCGGCTAAGGCGGTTTCTACAGGAAAGGTCACCCTTTGTTCCGCTTCCAAAGGTGAATAACCGGGGGCAGAAGTGTTTATTTGTACCTGCACGTTTGTTATATCTGGAACAGCATCAATGGGAAGTTTTTGATAACTCCACATGCCAACGCCGATGATTACCATCAGCAGACTTAATACTAAATAGCGTCTATTTATTGCAAGACGCAAAATTGATTCAATCATATTGCGTCTCCTAATCGTCGTCTTCTACTTCAGATTTCAAAATATCCGCTTTTATCAGATAACTGTTTTTGTTTACATATTCAGCGTCTTTACTGAGGCCATCAATGACCTCGATATAGTTTTTGTCTGAACGTCCGAGCACAAGTGGCGCAAACTCGTACTCTTCATCTTCTTTTACAAAGACACCAAATTGTCCTCCCAGTTCTTGTATCGCAACTTTCTCGACGGCTAAATCCACCTCAAATCGGTTTATCTTTACGCTGCCCATTAATAATTGGCCTGAGGTTAGGTTTAGCTCAGTGTTATTTAAACGTACACGTGCTAAAACATAAGACTGATCTTTAGCTGGAATTATATTGGTGATGGTTGAGTTGAATGCCTGTTCACCATGCTCAATATCAACAGGTTGACCGACTTTGATTTGATTATATTGGCTGGTAAACACCTTAAATTCAGCCCACAAGGTGTCAAAATTGACGATTTCAAACAAGCTAGTGTTTTGCGTGATACCGCCAATATTTCCATTTCGCTGTAAAACAGTCCCAGAAACAGGGGATGTTATTTTATAGGTATTTAAGCTTTCATTAGATTCAATAACGGCTAATAGATCTCCTTTTTTTACCTTATCACCAACAGTGGAGTTAATTGTCTTTATAACGCCGTTATATCTAGCGCCAACTTGAAATAATTGTTCAGCGCCTATCGTCGTAGCGCCGTATACAGGGATAGTTTGGTTCAACGTTTTTGAAGCTAAATAGGCTGTTTCAACACCAAGCCTTTTTGCCATGTTATTGTTTATTTTGCTAATGCCTTCTTCGCCTTCATGTTCATCTTCACTAGCGATAACACTTTGAATGGGTGATAGATACCCAATAAAAATCAATAGTGCGA
This sequence comes from Pseudoalteromonas sp. BSi20439, assembly GCF_000241165.1. Taxonomy (NCBI): domain Bacteria; kingdom Pseudomonadati; phylum Pseudomonadota; class Gammaproteobacteria; order Alteromonadales; family Pseudoalteromonadaceae; genus Pseudoalteromonas; species Pseudoalteromonas sp. BSi20439. The sequence continues at coordinate 10,822 of NZ_BADW01000014.1, read as the reverse complement.
GTAAATAGTTTTTCATTTTGAATTCCTAAACGATTCAGTTAATAACTGAATCAATAAATTGTTATTAAACTTAAAGTGATGTTTATTTAGAGTGACAGCGCTTCGTTTGTTAGTTTTTCTATCTCTGCGCCATAAATTAGGGCAGCAGATGCCGCATCAATGAGGGTTCGCCGAGCATTTAACAGCTCTTGTCTAGCCGATACATAATCAAGATATCCATATCGACCTTTTTGATAGGCGTCTTGAGTATCTTCCAGTGCATCTTCAAGCATTGGGATAACCGACTGCTTTAATGAATTAGCTGTTAATATGGCTTGTTTTCTATTGGAGTATGCTCGTAGTAAGTGATTTCTAAACCTCAACTTAGTCGCCTCTTTCTCTATGGCAACTTGGTCACGCTCTGCTAGCGCACTAGCGATTGCACCAGAATTTCGCTTTTCAGCAAACAAAGGTAAGCTAAAGCCAGCGACCAGTGCCGTATCATTGGCTTCTTGAGAGCGCCTAACACCAACAGACCATTTGATATTGGCCGTTGACTCTGTTTTAGCCAACTGTAATTCGGCCTCTTTTAGTCGCTGCTCACTTGCATAAACTTGAATAGCAGGGTTTTTCTCTAATTTCGCAAAGAGACTACTAAAATCACTATCATTGCCAAACTGAAACAGATCTCCAGTTACTCTAGAGAATGACACTGATGTTTCTCCCCAGTAAGCTGATAAAGAAAGCTTTAGATATTCCAAGCGCTTTTGTTCAGATTGAAGGGTGAGGTTAGCCTGAGCAATAACTGCTTTTGAACGTTTCACTTCAGCCTCAGGAGTAGCACCTGCGCGGTTACGCTGAGATACAATCTCTAACGTTTCTTGTGCTAAGCTCAATGCATTATCTGCCAATATCACTCTTTGTTGGGCTGCAAGTACTTCCACGTACTTCTCAGTGACTTGAGCCATTAAATTAAGCGCAGAGACTTCTTTCTCAGCATTGAGTAGTGCTCTTGATTTTGAAACAAGTCCAATCCGCGCTGAGCGTTTATCTCCCATTTCGATAACCGAAGATAGAGCGACTGTTAATTCAGCACTGTCGAATGCATTAAATTCACCTGAGCCTGCAAAGTTCTCAGCTTCAACTTCTAGTTCATAAGCGGGATTTAAACTTGCTGTTTGTTCTTGTCCTGTTAATGCGGTTTGTTTGAAATCAAATATTTTGAGTTCAGGATTTTGTTTAAGCGTCCACTGAATTGCCTCTTGAAGATTTAACTGCTTTTCAAAGGCATAAACATTAAATGTAAAAAGTGACAACGCGAGAAACGCGATATATTTAAGCTGAGGTGTTACACACCTCAAAATTGCTATCTTGCGATGCTCACAGGTATTAAGTGCCATGTATACTTTCCTATAAATTTATATGTGATATTTAGGTCATTAACATTTGACCTTTCTTAATTTTCTATAAAATTTAGGCGTATTTAGGTGGGCGGAATGGCACCGACATATAGCCTTTTAGCTCAGGAGAAACTAAGGCGTAGGTAAGGAAATATTCTATTTTTTGTAAAATATTACAAGAATAATCTGCATTTAAAAATAAGTGACAACAGCAACAAAAATTACAATTATCAATTAAAGTTTGGCTATTACTCACCTCAAATAAATTGGAGGTTTCTGGAGATTCTAGCGGGGTAATAGACTCAGTTAGTGATGTATTAAAAGAACTTTCAATTAAGTTTACTTCAAGCTCTTCTAGCGAAAAAAACACAGATTGCACCGCGATTAAAATCATTATCACGTATGATATATATGGTTTAAAATATGACGGACGCATTAGGTTCATTGTTATCTAGTTCGCTTCAATCAGTCTGATAGTTCCCAAAGTCGTTGGGACTATGTTTAAATCTGAAACATGAGTAAACCCTGATTCAACCTCTAAAGAAGGAAGGACTCCATCTACATTATCTTTTGTAGTTTCAAAACCATCTAATAACTGAACGACAAAGAACAATATCCGTTGAAATATTGAAGTCGGCTTTCCCCAGTCAGCAATTAATAAAATGCCACCCGGTTTAAGTACCCGACGAATTTCAGTTAATGTCGCACGCTTAGTTGAACGGCTTAAGTGATGAAAAAACAAACTTGAAACTACGATATCAAAGGAATTATCACTAAAAGGCATTTCTTGTCCAAAGCCCTGTCTAAAAGAAATATTAAGATCCTTGCCTATAACTTTTTTCTGTGAAATATCTAAAGCGGTTTGGTCTGCATCTAAGCCTATTACGGTATATTTAGGTGATTTTTCAGCTATTAATTTTGTTAGCGTTCCGGTTCCACATCCAACATCAAGTAGGTTGTTTCCTTTGACGTTGGCAACTTTATCTACAATCAGTTTTTTAAAAAATGCTTCTCTCGTGGTGATAGCAACGAGGCTGTCATAAAAATTAGTTAACCAATGAAATCGTAATGGCGGAATGTAGGCATTGTTTTTCATAACTTCATTTCCCTTTAGCCGTTTGAAGCAGACTTAAACTAGCTATAAAGATGCTATTAATGGTTTTAAAATTTAAATAAATAGCCATGATGAATTTGTTTAATACTTTAGCTGTAAGATACGGCGAGCACCGTTTAAAACTACAACAGCAATAATCAAACCAATCACTAAATCTGGATAACGGCTGCTTGTTACTGTAACTAAAAAGCCAGCTAAGATTACCCCAACATTTGCAATAACGTCATTTGCGGAAAAAATCCAGCTTGCTTTCATATGAGCGCCGTCTTCTTTATTACCAAATATTAAAAATAGACAAGCAATGTTAGCGATTAGTGCTATTCCACCAAATATCATCATTAAAGAAGAGATCGGTTCACTACCGTAAACAAAGCGTCTTACGACTTCGCTCAAAGCACTTAGCGCTAGAATAACTTGAAGCACACCAGATATATGTGCCGCTCTAAGTTTCATGCTGATACTTTTACCTACCGAATAAATAGCCAAACCATACACAGCAGCATCAGCAAACATATCTAATGAGTCTGCAATTAGGCCAGCAGACTGTGCAATCAACCCAGCAATTACTTCTATAAAAAACATGACTCCATTAATGGCTAACAACCATTTTAGGGTTGATGCTTCTTTCATCTCATTTTTTTGGGCTAGATCTTTTGCTTTTGCAGCTTCGGTGCTGCAACTTTCTTTAGTTGATGCCAACTCTGCACCGAGATTGAGTTGTTGTAATTTTTTTGTTATCTCATCTAAATTTTCATCATGAAAAACCTTGACTAAACGGCTAGGAATATCAAATTGCAACCCAACTGAAGGCTCAATTGAGTCAAGTGCTAACCTAATCAATCTCTCTTCTGAAGGACAGTCCATTTGAGGTACTTTAAATGTACTGACAAACGCGCCACTATAGTTATCTAATTGTGTATCAATTTTTACATCTTCATTGGTAGAAGATGATTGACACTGACCACTACATTTTTCTGACATATTTAACATTCCGTAATAATATTAAAATAAGTATAAAATCTATAGTGGCTATAGAGTCAAATAAAAATTATTCAATATGAAAAGTTTGGGAAGTAACTCAAATAGCTATTCCAAGAAAATAATTGTTGGGGGGTAGTGACAGCAAACACTGCTAACATTATTTGGACTGCCCGTTTTATACCGATGTTTATCAAAGATAAAAAATAGAAGAGCTATCTAGATAGAATAAATTAACCGATGATCCTAATTCCACATTAAAGTCGCGTTGGTGTGTTACTAATTGTACAGAGGATCTAAAACAAGATTTAAATTTAAAAGTAAGAGCAACGACTATATTGTTGGAACACTTGTCATGAGATACGCTAAGCCTAATGTCCGGTTTCGTATCAAAGTGAATTTTAGCTGAAGTAATTTTGTACCATCGTTTACGACTGCTTCAGGCTCAAATCTGACGAAGATTTCCTAGTACTCACCCAATCTGGCTTGATGAGAAATAATCTCAAACATTATGCGTAGCCACATATTCGCTCAACTTGAGCGGGATCTTATAAAAGCCAGAACCACAGAAGGTCGTGAAGAGGCTAAAGCTAAAGGCAAACACATGGGCAGATTGCCTGCTTTATCAGACAAACAAGCGAAAGAATTATATAAAGATAAATTAAATGGTGAATCGATCTCTGCATTAGCGAAGAAATATTCTGTTAGCCGCCCCACGGTTCACCGAACTATTGAAAGAATGGAACAAAAGAAATAATAAATAAAAGGAGACGTTATGTGGTCTGATAAAGAATCAAAAATTGATTTCTTAAATTTTAATGAAACGGCTGAGTCAATAAAAGATCTTATAACAGAAAAGGAGTTAATGCCTATTAGTATAGGCGTTTTTGGTGATTGGGGCGCTGGAAAATCGACGATTCTTGAACTTACTAAGGCTTCTCTGGAAAGTGATGAACAAGAATATATCCAAGTACATTTCGATGCATGGACTTTCCAAGGGTATGATGACGCTAAAGCGGCGTTACTAGAAACAATTGCATCTACTTTAGTTAAAAAAGCAGCAGACGATAAAAATCTCAGTGCAAAAGCAAAAGAGTTTGCTGGACGAATAGATAAGATCAGACTGATGGGATTGCTAATGGATGGTGGTGCAGCATTAGCTGGTATACCAACTATGGGTGGTATACAGAAGATCATGGGACTATTCAGTGGTGGTGACGATGGTGAACTGGATGTTGATGATGTAAAAGGTGCTGTCGATGGCGCTAAGGATGTCGCGAAGAAAAACAAAGGTTTGATCAAAGATAATAAATCATTTTCACCTCCTAAAGAAATTAAAGAATTCCGAAAAGCATATTCTGATCTGTTAAAGGAGTTTGATAAGCCACTTATTGTCTATGTCGATAATTTAGATCGCTGCTCTCCATTTAATGCTATTTCGACCCTTGAGGCGATCAGGTTATTTCTATTTTTACCCAATACTGCATTTGTTATTGCCGCCGATGAGGACATGATCCGCTTGGCAGTGCCTGAGTATCACAAAGGTGCATCTCAACGACATCAAACTGATTATTTAGACAAGCTTATTCAAATTCCTGTGCATGTACCAAGACCCGGCGTTCTGGAGATAAGGGCATATTTAATGATGCTTACTGCTCAAGATCACGGCGTTACCGATGCGCAATTAGAAACGATAAGATGTGCCCTTGAAGAGTCATTAAGGCTGTCGTGGAAACAACCACAAATTACCGTTGACGAGCTACTTCAAGATCACGAGATTGAAAAGCATTCCGAACTCAGAAGTAAATTTGTGGTTGCTGAACAGTTAGCTCCACTATTAGCTGAATCCACAAACATTAACGGCAACCCTCGCATAGTTAAGCGATTACTCAATCAGGTTAAGATGAGAAAGAAAACCGCTCATCGCAGAGGAATGCAGCTTGATGAAAAAACTATCACTAAGCTGGTAATTTTTGAGAGGTGCTTAGGCACTCAGGCTACCAACAAGCTTTATGAATTAATTGATAAGGAAAACGGATATCCAAAAGTATTAGCGGATCTTGAAAATTCAGAAGTCGAATTTGACGAAATTAATTTACCTGAAGAGTGGAAACTCGACCTAGCTTTTATTGATAAATGGTCGAAATTACCTCCCATGTTCACTGAAATGGATTTGACACCAGCGGCATATCTGAGCAGAGAAAGCATTCCAATGGGGGCTGTTAATTCGGTAATGTCTGGAGCCGCTCAAAAACTCGTAGAAGAATTAATGAAGCAAAAGGTAAGGGTCAGTGGCGTTAACTCTACTGCGATTACCACAACTCCGAAGGAAGAATACATGTCAGTCATGGATGGTTTGATTGAAAACTTTAAGTTGATTGGTGATTGGACCGAAAGACCAACAGGCATTTATGGGGCTGTGTTACTTGCCAAGCAGGATGATAAATGTAGCTTAAGTCTTCTTACATTTTTAAAAAGCTTGCCCCGCCAAAGATGGCTTAATCCAATTTTAAAAGAACTAGAGGGAACTAAGTAATATGGGTACGTCCGCATCGTCAACAGGACCAAATAATAAGAGTCCACTTATTCCATCTTGGGCAGAGCAAGGAGATCCTGTCACAATAGAACCTGCATCAGGTACTGATGGGGATGAGCAAGCTGGCTCTGATAATAATCAAGCTGATGATCAGAATGACAATAGCAATGATATTGACAATGACAAGGTTCAACAAGAAATCGGTGGTTCACCTACAGCAACACCGCCTCCAAATAGGTTTGCCAGTGCCAGAAGAGCATTTGGTAAATATGCGCAAACAGGTGGCTCAACCTCAGATCTAAGGCGTTCATTAAAAAGTTACTCTAGAAAAGGCTCTGGCGGAGGTAAAAGCACAAGCAGGAGACTATCAAGCGGCATAACTGCTGGTTCTGGATTGCTTGGTGTCATGCGTGGCGACACCGTAACGGTTAATAATCAAAGCTTATCATTAGGTGATCTAACTGGGCTATCGACTGATCAAGCAATCGACAAAATTGCTAGCCATTTAGCGCCTGATAATGCCGATTCGGATGCTGTAAGAGTTGCGTTGGATTACGCACTAGAAGAAGCACTCCCCGATACAGAAGAATTTGACCCAAACAGTTTTACTGACGAAGTTATCCAAGAAGCCATAGGCTGTTATTTAACAGACCTTATTTTTCAGGATGTGGTTGAAGGCATGGGCAGAGCTTGGTTTCATGTTGAGCCAGCAAGCAAGCATCATCAAATGGAAGTTGAATTAAGGGAACTAATAAAAGTGATTACACAAGAGCAGTTAGACAAAGTAACTAATGGCAACCCCAGTACTATTAGCAAAGAAAATATTACTAAAATTCAAGCCGATGCTATTGCTATGACGGTTGATGAATGGGAGAGCTTTAATGACTAATTTTTACTTTAACCATGACCCTGCTAACTTGCCTGACTTTTCTGATGATTGTCATCCTGTCCAAATGTTTCATACGCATCAAAATGACATCACTAAGCACAGCTTGGTGTCAAAACAACTACTACAAACAGTTCGTGATTTAGGATTGAATGTAGATGCTGATTCAATAGATCTGATAACAATTGCTACCGCCGTTACCGCTGCTGATACATTTGAATTAAGGGATAATGCAGAAAATGCATGGGCTAGAAAAATGCATTTGCATGTTCCTGTAACTGATGAGGATATGTGGAATTTTGTAGAACCTGAACTGAGTTCTTTGCTCAACTTTCTTACAGGCGATCAATGGCTGTTTACTTTTGAAAAAACAACTATGCCGATGCCGACTCCTAAAACAAGTGAGCAAGCGAAAGCAAAAGCAAAATCATTAATTGGACTCAACTCTGTTTGCCTTTTTTCTGGTGGTCTTGATAGCGCAGTTGGTGCAATTGATATTTTGAACGGAGAATCAGATTTAAAGCCTCTCTTGGTTAGTCACGCTTATCGTGGTGATGGCGCTAAGCAAGAAGACATTAAGCAATTATTATCCCCGCCATTCGGCGAATTGTCCTATTCAATGTCTCCCCATATTATTAAGCACTTAGAAGGTAAAACTGACATTAGTATGAGGGGAAGAAGCTTTAACTTCCTAGCTATGGCGGTACTTGGTATATCAGCCTTAAGAAATGCTAATTGCGATAGCAGTATTGAAACTATTGTCGTCCCAGAGAATGGCTATATTTCTATAAATCCGCCGCTTACCAGAAGACGGATTGGTAGCCATAGCACTAGAACTACTCATCCTAATTTTCTAAGCAGGCTTGAATCTTTGCTTAGAGACACTGGGTTTCATGTCAAATTTGTAAACCCCTATCAATTCAAAACTAAAGGTGAAATGTTAGCGGAATGTGTTGATCAAGACGCAATTAGAAAAGCAGTTCCCCTAAGTGTTTCATGCAGTCATTGGCACAGAGAACATAAACAGTGTGGGCATTGTGTACCTTGCCTTATTCGAAGAGCGTCAGTTTTTCATGCTGGTTTTACACAAGATGCGCCATACAAGACAAAGCGGTTGAGAGATCTTATCAAAGAAAAAGATACTCGCGATGATCTCCAAGCGGTTCAAACTGCCATTATTAGATTGAAACAATCCGATAACTATCGTTCTTGGCTTCGAAGTTCAGGGCCAATACCACAAGAAAAAGATATACGAGAAAAATTAGAATCAACTATTAAGCGAGGATTGGCAGAGGTTGAATTATTTCTCCAAGCGGATAAATCGTCATGATGGATCTTCATTGCCACGTTGATTTATATCCAGATCATCAAGAGGTATTGAACGACATAAAAAGCAGTAATTATTACGTGCTATCAGTAACTACGGTGCCTTCAGCTTTTGAAGGTACTGTCCAGTTAACAAGTGGCATAAAACACTGTAAGACGGCCTTGGGGCTTCACCCTCAACTTGCTCATCTAAGAAAAAATGAATTAGCACTATTCGATAAGCTAGTTGATAGAACTAGATATATTGGAGAAATTGGACTGGATGGCTCAAAAGGTTACGCTGATTACTTTGATGATCAATTAGAGGTTTTCACGCATATTCTAAAAAAATGTGAAGGCTTTGATGACAAAATACTAACTATCCATAGTCTTAACGCGACTGGTGAAGTTCTTGAACAACTTAAGTTACATCCCAATGCTGGTACTTCTATTCTTCATTGGTTTTTAGGTACTAAGAAGCAAGTTCTAGAAGCCGTCGAGCTAGGCTGTTTCTTCTCTATTGGGCCAGCCATGCTAACTTCAGCCAGAGCTAAAAAAGTAATATCGTGGATACCTCAAGATAGAGTTCTACTCGAAACTGATGGACCTTTCGCCAAAGTGGCGGGGAATATTCTGTTTCCTTCAAGTGTTGGCACTGTTACTGAATATCTGGCTGAAATTTGGTGTAAAAATAAGGCTTTGATAATAGAAAAATTGTCAGTAAATCTTAGGTGTTTAACATCAGTCAAGTAACTAATTATACGTCACGTAATCTTATAACAATTTTATTCAGGTTTAATCGGTTTGTTTGAAGTATTTGTATTAGCTATAGCACTCAGTATGGACGCGTTTGCAGTATCCATAGGCTTAGGTTCTAAAAAAGTAGTAAATGCTGAAAAGCTCTTTATTAAAGCCGCTGCTTATTTTGGTTTTTTCCAAGGCTTTATGCCTCTTTTAGGCTATTACAGCGGTAAAGGTTTATCATCTTGGATTGAAGATTATGCACCTTGGATAGTCTTTTATTTTGCTAGTATTTATCGGTGGCAAAATGATTTATGAGTCCCAATCTGAAGGAATTGAAGAAGATATTGCTAATGTTACTCATCGTGTGCTATTTGTTCTTGCTATTGCCACCAGTATTGATGCAATGGCGGCAGGTTATGCAATCACATTGCTTGAGGTAGATATAGCCGTAGCTTGCTTGATAATAGGCGTCACGACGTTTGCCTTTAGCTGGATTGGTGTGAATATCGGCGAAAGAAGTGGCGTATGGCTGGAATCTAAAGCTGAACTATTTGGTGGTTTAGTGTTAATCGCAATCGCATTTAAGATATTACTTGGTTGACACAGAACCACCGAATACTAGGCTACTTACCTGAGCAACATGCATTGCCTTCTTGAATAGGAGGACACTTAACTGTTCCATAAGAGCAATAAACGCAACAATCACCTTTTAACGGTTTAAGTAGTGCTTTACAGCTTTCGCATTCGTAATACCATTGGCAAGCGTTTGTAGGCATGGTTTCAACTTTGCTAAATCCACATTCAGGGCAAGTGATTTTAGATTCTAGTTCTATACCTTGCATACTGGTTCCTTAATGGGCTTAACAATATCTAAAATAGACATTACGACCATCCAAATGATCCCAAAGTAAAATAAGTAAGTGCTCCAGTCGTATTGCCATAAAGGATAAAGGGTCAGCAATACTGCAATTGGGCCAATGACACTTAAAACGCCTCTCAATGAATCTCGATGTTGATACCAATTATAGAAATTAACTAACAACGCTAGTGAAGCAAATAATGGCAATAAGGTGTTCACCGCTATCCCTTCAAAATGTGAAAGAAAACCTAACCCAAGAGCAGATGCCAATGAGCCGAGTGCAGGAAAACATGCTGTGCAGCTAAGGGCGGCTAGCCAAACGCCACCAGAACCTACTTTATCTAGAATTTTATTGATCATAACTATCTACCTCAATTTTTAAGGTAGTATAAACTCCGTACATAAGTACGGGGTCAATAGCTATTTAAGTGAATTTATTACCGGGCAGGATTGAGGGTCTTGATTGGCCTTGCAAGAATCTGTCATATCTTGAATTACTTTCTCTAATCGCTGTAAATCAGCAATTTTATTACGAATGAGATTAAGTTTTTGCAACCCCATCGACTCAATATCAGCGCAACTGTCACTTAGTGACATAAGCGATTCAATTTCTTTCAGCGTAAACCCTAATGCTTTAGCTTTCAGAATAAATTTGAGTTGACTGGTAAGGGCATCGCCATACATTCTGTAACCAGACTCTGGTTTTAAAGGTTGCTCTATCAGACCTTGGCGCTCATAGAAACGGATTGTTTCAACATTGATATCTAAATCTTTTGCCAGTTTTCCAATGGTTCTCATAAACATACTCTTTAGAAGCAGAAATATCATTATACAATTAATGCGGATTGCCTAAACTCAATTTTATTGCATGAACGGGGTCGCTAAGCGTCCTCTTTGTAGAATTAAGTTCACATATCCAGATCACTCTGACCGTCTCTTGTTCGCTCTTGCTGCCTGTCAGGTGAAGTCTAAGCCTAATCAACAAAACTGTAAGTTGAGATATGAGCTACTACATCTAATC
>NZ_BADW01000015.1:0-381 GCF_000241165.1 Pseudoalteromonas sp. BSi20439 | reverse complement strand
ACAACTTCACCACCTTGGTGGCTCGTCTCGTGTCTCAGGTTTAATGTTCGTCCGGATTTACCTAAACAAACGCCCTACTCACTTTCACATGGACAACCATCGCCATGCTTGCTTAGCCTTCTCCGTCCCCCCATCGCAATTATACCAAGTACGGAAATATTAATCCGTTTCCCATCGACTACGCCTTTCGGCCTCGCCTTAGGGGTCGACTTACCCTACCCTGATTAACATGGGATAGGAACCCTTGGTCTTCCGGCGTGCGGGTTTTTCACCCGCATTATCGTTACTCATGTCAGCATTCGCACTTCTGATACCTCCAGCAACCCTCCCGGGTCACCTTCAACGGCTTACAGAACGCTCCCCTACCACTCAACGTAAACG
>NZ_BADW01000016.1:0-2015 GCF_000241165.1 Pseudoalteromonas sp. BSi20439 | reverse complement strand
AAAAACGAGTATTTAATCGCTTTTATCGCGTTGGCGGCGATCAACATCCTTCAGGTGAGCAGGGAGCTGGCTTGGGCATGGCAATAGTTCAGCATATTATCGCTATTTATAACGCCCAGATTAATTTAACGGATAGCGCTTTGGGCGGCTTAAAGGTGCAGGTGGTTTTTGCAGGAGCTAAATGTGATTAAACGACTTATTAGCCCTTACTTATATTGCTGCATATTTTTGTCATTTAATGTTGTTAGCAAAGAGTATTTAGTTGTACTTAAAGATCATTTGTTTTACCCCGCAGAAATCGTCGTGCCAGCTAATAAAAAGGTACGCTTGTTAATCGAAAATCAAGATAGTACGCCTGAAGAATTCGACAGCTTTGATCTCAACCGAGAGAAAGTGCTTTACCCTAATCGCAAAAGCGTGATTTATATTGGGCCATTAACACCTGGCCGCTATGAATTTTTTGGTGAGTTTTCGCCAAATACTGCGCGCGGTGCTGTTATTGTCACTGATAAGGAGCAACCCAATGCTAATAACTAGTTTAGTGATGAGCCTCAATCAGTTACTGCCAGTCGCCATTTTACTTATTTTGCTGCAAGTGATTGCTAAGCAAAGTTTGCTACGGTTGCTGGGTATGCTTGGTTTAGGTATAGGCTTAACATTTTTATTTGTAAAAAGCGCCCCGATTATTAGCCCTTGGTTCGATTACCAAGGTTTAGAATATACTCAGATTGGCTTGTGTATTTTAATTTTTTTCAGTGCACTGCACTACGCCGTTAAACGAGCAACAGCTGCTTTTATTATCGCAATTATGAGTGTGATGACGCTTTATTTGAGTCATTACATAATTTATTTAATTGGATTTTGGCAAAGCAACGAAGCGGCACAAAGCTTATTTATTGGTACTTTTTTAGGGCTTGGAATATGCAGTAGTTTTAGTGTGTTGCTGTACTTTTTATTGAGTGCCATTAAACAGCGTTTCGGACTTTCCCCTATTTTACTTTTACTAGCACTAAATAGTGCAGCAAAACTAGTGGTAGCACTGGATTTAGCCAGTCAAATTGATGTGATAGCAACCACCGCAACGGTTTGGGATTTACGTGCTATTTTAACCGAAAATTCAGAGTTTGGGCGTATGTTGCGTGCGTTTATTGGTTATGAGGCCACACCTAATTTAACCAGTGTTTTAAGTTATATCCTAAGCAGCGTGGTCTTTTTATCTGTTTGTTATTTTATTCCTAAATCAATGGCTAAGGAACAATCATGAAGGCAATGAAGTTATTTGCAGGTGCTGTGTTAATTGGTTTTGGTTTATTGATACCCACACACGCGCACGCCGATGGAATGGTGGTGGATAAAGTATATCACCCGTACGTTTTGCCGTTTGAACGCGAGGTCGAATGGCGATTCGTATCGCACCAAACTGATAGCGGCAATATTTTAGCGCAGCGTTTAGGGATGGGCGGGGCAATTAACGATACCATGGCACTAGAAGGTTATTTAGTGGGTGAGCGAGACGACAACGGCGACTTTGGCTTACAAGCATATGAATTGGAGCTTAGATGGCAACTAATAGAACAAGGCCGATTATGGGCCGATTGGGGCGCTTTGTTTGAACTAGAAAAACAACACACCAAAGATGTTTTTGAAGCCACAACGGGATTTGTAGTTGAAAAAGAGATGGGTCGCGCCAGTTTAACGCTTAATGCTTTTCTAGTGTATGAGTGGGGGCAAGACATAGAAAACGAGTGGGAAAGTGAGTTTAGAGCGCAGTATCGTTACCGCTATCGTTCTGCATTTCAACCCGCGATTGAAATGTATTTAGGGGAAGACTTTGTGGGTATTGGTCCAGGGTTTATTGGTTTACACCGCTTTGATGGGCAAAAACAATTAAAGTGGGAAGCCGGTTTTATTACTGAAATCAGCCAGTCAGAGAAGAATCATAGCTTTAGAATGGCGTTAGAGTTTGAGTTTTAAGCTGCTTAAACAAGTACTTAATGTATAAAGTGGGTTACGAG
>NZ_BADW01000017.1:0-2064 GCF_000241165.1 Pseudoalteromonas sp. BSi20439 | reverse complement strand
GGTTCAACGTAACAACTAAACCAGAACTGAACATCCATCCTGCATTTATTTAATTTATTGTTTGCGATAGGGCTATTAAAAAGTAAGACAGTTGGTAGTGCTATACCTGACGATAAATCGATATAATAGTCACAAATTTACAAGGTAATAATTAATTTTGAATTGGCAGTCTTTAATTGATAACAGACAACGTTTTTTCTGGCTTTTGCAAATTGCAGGCTGGATAGGTTATGCGTTAGTTAACTATATTGGTTCTAAAGTATTCGAAATGCGTGATATTTACGTATTCGTTATTTTACTAAACGCCTATGCGGGCTGTTTAATGACTGTGCCTCTGCGTTATATTTATCGCAAAATTTGGAATGCCTCACCTTGGGTATTAATTATTGTTGTATTTGGCGCCTCTTATATAACCGGTACATTATGGGCCGTGGTGCAAAAGTTTAACCTGTGGGAAATTTATCGCCACGGATACCGTCCTGAAGAATGGTTTTATTATTTACAACAAGGACTTGATTCTGTTTATATTATTTTGTGTTGGAGTGGTTTGTACTTTGGGGTTAAGTATTACCAGTTATTACAAAGTGAACGTCAAAAAGCCTTAAAAGCGACCACAATGGCGCACGAAGCGCAGTTAAAAATGCTTAGATACCAGCTAAATCCTCATTTTTTGTTTAATACGCTCAATGCAATATCAACCTTAGTTTTGGTAAAAGAAAATAAAGATGCTAACTTGATGGTATCTAAATTGAGTGACTTTTTACGCTATACGCTTAATACTGATCCAATTAAAAAAGTGCCGCTGGAGCAAGAGTTACATGCATTAATGCTCTATTTAGAAATTGAACGTGTACGTTTTGATGAGCGCTTACAAGTTAATGTGGACGTGAGTGAGCAGGCCAAACAAGCATTAGTGCCAAGCTTAATATTACAACCGATCATCGAAAATGCCATTAAGTACGCCATTGCCCATATGTCAGAAGGTGGTGTTATTGATATAAAAGCGCAAGTTTTTGCTAATGAATTATTACTTGAAGTGGGCGATAATGGGCCTGGCACTGATATTGAAAATGGTCAGTTAGTTAATGCACAAGGCGTAGGGGTGGCAAACACCCGAGACAGATTAAAAACGCTCTACGAAAATAATTACTCGTTTGTATTATCACATAATACGCCAAGTGGATTAAAAGTTAATCTGCGAGTCCCGTTTGAGAAGGCTGTGAAGAAATGACAAGAATAAAAACGCTTATTGTTGATGATGAGCCATTAGCACGTAAAGGTTTAGCCGTCAGGCTTGAAGAGTTTTCTGATATTGAAGTGATCAAACTGTGTAGCTCAGGTTTTGATGCGATTGAAAGTTGTAAAAACGAAAAAATTGATCTTGTCTTTCTTGATATTCAAATGCCTGGTATGAACGGTTTTGAAGTCGCACGTGCTTTAAGTGAAAGCAGTAAAGATTTACCTGCCATTGTGTTTGTTACGGCGTTTGATCACTTTGCTGTTAAAGCATTTGAAATTCATGCTTTAGATTACATTTTAAAACCCGTTGATGATAACAGATTAAAACAGGCGGTAGAAAAAGTGCATACCTATTTAAAAACTCAGCAGGATAACGCCCATAAGAAAAAACTAGCGAGCTTCGTAGCAGGGATAACAGGCAATAACTGCGAAGAAATTTTAAAGAAATTAGCCACAGGCGATACCCTTACAGATCGTCGTTATCCTGAGTCATTGGCCGTAAAAGAGCAGGGCGAAATTGTCAGAGTACCCGTTGCTACTATACAGTGGGTAGATGCGGCAGGTGATTACATGTGTCTGCATTGCCAAGATGGGCAAACGCATATATTACGTAAAACTATGAAAGAGCTTGAACAAGAATTAGATCCAAGCTTATTTGTACGTGTTCATCGCAGCGCGATTGTTAACACCAAACAAATTAGCAAGCTGGTAACTCAGGTTAGTGGTGAATATTTATTAGTGTTAGATAACGGACAAGAGCTTAAAGTAAGTAGAAGTTACCGTGATAAAGTAAAAGCAGCACTGGCTAGCTAACTGTAACGCACA
>NZ_BADW01000018.1:0-16784 GCF_000241165.1 Pseudoalteromonas sp. BSi20439 | reverse complement strand
AATTAGCAGGTATTAACTACTAATCTTTCCTCCTGACTGAAAGTGCTTTACAACCCGAAGGCCTTCTTCACACACGCGGCATGGCTGCATCAGGCTTGCGCCCATTGTGCAATATTCCCCACTGCTGCCTCCCGTAGGAGTCTGGACCGTGTCTCAGTTCCAGTGTGGCTGATCATCCTCTCAAACCAGCTAGGGATCGTTGCCTTGGTGAGCCATTACCTCACCAACTAGCTAATCCCACTTGGGCCAATCTAAAGGCGAGAGCCGAAGCCCCCTTTGGTCCGTAGACATTATGCGGTATTAGCAGTCGTTTCCAACTGTTGTCCCCCACCTCAAGGCATGTTCCCAAGCATTACTCACCCGTCCGCCGCTCGTCAGCAAAGTAGCAAGCTACTTTCTGTTACCGCTCGACTTGCATGTGTTAGGCCTGCCGCCAGCGTTCAATCTGAGCCATGATCAAACTCTTCAATTAAAAAGTTTTATGTCTTTCGACAGCTCAATGAATTCTGAATTTATTTAATATCTTTCGATATTGAATTGACTGTGCTGAATAACTACCTAAGTAATTATTCTGTTGGTCACTCAGTTTCAATTGAGACTCTAATTTGTTTGCCTCGCTACCGAAGTAGGTTGGCTGTTAGAACTCAATCTGTACGAGTGCCCACACAGATGATTGCTTTATATTGTTAAAGAACGTTGCGATTAAAGCGTTAAACTTTATCTCGCTAGGGCTGCGCATATTACGCTTTCCTATTTTTTTGTCAACACTTAATCTTTAGTTTCTTTTAAAAGATTTAAAAGCTAAGTTTTACTCGACTCACTTACCGTTTGTTCAGCGCTTTTCATTGCTGCCTGCCGGGTCAGTGGATGCGCATTATAGGGATATTCTGGAGAGGGTCAATGCTTTATTTCAGTTTTATTAAATTAATTTCAATTTAGTACAATAACCATACAAATGAAGGGCTGCAGGGCTGTTTTTGATTAAAAAGCATTCACATAAGGCATGATTATTGAGAGGGGAGGAAGTAAAAGCGATTTATAGATAACCGCTACATCGCTTTTACTTAAAACTTTACTAATTACTGAGTTGTTATTTCCCATACGGCAATTGAGCCTGAGATTTCATTACCGACTATAAGCAGTGCTTCGTTTGTTGCACTTTGCGCTGCAGGAACAAATGTCATTCCTTCAGGAGCAAGATCGCCAGTTATATCTGCACTTGGTTCTAAACCACGATTATAAAAATAGTCTTGAAATTTCACATCGTAAGGGTTGGTTATATCAAACACCATTATTGCGCCCATACGCTCTAAGCCAACAAAAGCAAATAACCTATCGCCAACCTCACCTAATGTTAGCGCTTCGGGTTCTGCCCCTTTATCATCTGAGCGTGTATCGCCTTTATTTTCATCTTCGTTATTATTGAATGCATTGCCATGAACAGAAGCGGTTACTCGTGCAATTTGATCGCCTGAGTCAAACACCACCAGCCCATTGCTATCCCAAATGGTAAATGACCGTGCGCCATAAGCATAAAGCGATTCGTATTGGCCGTCGTTATTTTTATCACCTTTTACTGTTGTAACTTTTAAACGACCAATGTCGTTACCATCGTTATTTAAGTAATCGAAGTTAGCTGCGAGAGCTAGATCTTCTACGCGGCTTTCATCTATATATGCCAAACACCCATCTTTAGCGTCATAATCAAGGCCGCCCTGAGCGATGCAATCAGCTTCATCGCTGGCATCAAAAAAGTATTCGCGTGCATCACCCTCGTTGGCAGATACAATAAAGTTGGCTCCTTTCCAACTAAAACTTGCAATTGTATCTGGCTGATACATGCCATATAAACCAGGGTATGATTTAAAGTTAACACCGCCGTCTTTGTCTGAAGCGTCAAATTGTAAGTTTGACCAATCTTTAAAACCGAGTCCTTTTAGCTCAAGGGAATTATCTTCAAGGTTGATGATGGCTAGAGCGTTATTTTCTTGAATAGAGACATAAGCGTATTTATTATCCTTGGAAATGCTCACATATTCTGGCTCTAAATCGATCGAAACCGTGGTATTTATTAAATTACCATTAATAGTACGTCCAGTAGGATTGGCAAACACTAAGCCCTGCGCTTCTAATTCTGCTTGCTTATTATTGTAAGCTTGAAAGTTTATGCTCAAAGCGGTATCGGCAATAGTGCCGTTATTGATATCGATAATGCTAATTGTGCCTTCGGGGTCGATACTGTAGTCGCCATTAGGTTCACCTTCATTAGCAACCACTACTTTTGCACCATCATGGCTAAATGTCACCATGTCGGGTAGGGCACCTACAGTTACATTTTTAATAAATACTGGTGTATCTCCGCCAATATTGTAAAACGCTATTTGGCCAGCTTCGCCCACGTTTTTAGCAGCCATTGCTACCGCTAATAATTGGTTATTTGCATCGATAGCTATGCTGTTTGCATCACCAGGCGTATTTTCATTTAGTGAGAGCGTAATGGCAGAGGCTAAGTTGGTCGCGTTTACAATACCTTCGTTATCTTTTACTAATGCTGCGGTGTCGAACGTATCGGCAGGAATGATATTCACAACTGCCTCATCGCCAGAGCTATTAATGGCATAAATCCATTTTTTAGAGGCTTGGTAGGCGACTATTTCAGCTGCCCCCTCTGGGCTTTGTGCATTGAGGACTGCGCGGCCAATAAGATTTATATTTAAAGCTGAATTTGCATTAGTGCCGTTTTCGCCATTATTACCCGCTGTACCTTGTACACCCTGAGCGCCATTTTGGCCGTCATCACCATCTAGTGAGCAACCAGTTAATAGTGATAGCAAAGAAAGGGCTATTATTGATTTGTTTAACATTATTGTTTTCCTTAGTGTTGTATTAGTTAAATATCAACACACAGGGATGACAATAGTATGGCATTTTTATTTGAATTATATTTAGGTAATAAAAAAGCGAGTCATTAAACTCGCCTTTAAATATTTAATAAGTAATGATCATTACTATTTTTTAACTGGGCGTTTCCAACCGTCTAAATTGCGTTGCTTGCCACGTGCTACGGCTAGCTGATCATCCGCTACGGTATTGGTAATAACAGAGCCCGCGCCAACGGTAGCGGTTGCACCAATATTTACAGGGGCGACCAGTGATGAGTTAGAGCCTATAAAGGCATTATCGCCAATAATGGTTTTGGCTTTATTCACCCCATCGTAATTACAGGTAATCGTGCCAGCGCCAATATTCACTTTCTCGCCAATTTCAGCATCACCTAAGTAACTTAAGTGGTTTGCTTTAGAGCCTTTACCTAAACGGGTTTTTTTCATCTCCACAAAGTTGCCAATGTGAGAGTCTTCTTCCATTACTGCACCAGGGCGAAGGCGGGCGTATGGACCAAGGGTACATTTAGCTGCAACTGATGCATCTTCAATCAATGTATTGGCTTTAATAACAACATTATCGCCGATACTACAGTTTTTAAGTACGCAGTTAGGGCCAATTTGTACGTTATTACCTAAGGTTACTGTACCTTCAAAAATAACGTTGATATCGATGAGGACATCTTCACCTGTTTTAACGTCGCCACGTACATCTATGCGAGCAGGGTCGGCAAGAGTTGCACCATTTAGCATCAGCTCTTCTGCTTGCCATGCTTGATAAGCACGCTCTAATCCTGCAAGTTGTACGCGGTTATTTGCACCTTCAACTTCCATTGGATGATCAGGCTGTGCTGATGTAATTTCTACACCTTCACTGTGCGCCATTGCAACTATATCTGTGAGGTAGTATTCGCCTTGAGCATTATTGTTAGATAGGTTACCTAACCATGTTTTTAAAAGCTTACCATTAACCGCCATAATGCCGGTGTTTACTTCGTTAATAAGTAACTGCTCAGCATTGGCATCTTTTTGCTCAACAATCCCCACTAACTTACCATCAACACGTAGCATGCGCCCGTAGCCGTTTGGGTTTGCTAAATTAACGGTTAATACTGCTAAACCATTTTTAGGTGTCGCTGCTAATAAGCGCTCAAGTGTAGATTGCTTAGTTAAAGGTACGTCACCGTATAAAACCAGTACAGTGTCGTCGTCATTTATATGTGGGTTAGCTTGTGCCACTGCGTGGCCTGTGCCTAGTTGCTCAGCTTGTAGCACCCAGTTTACGTTATTATCGGCTAATTGTTGTTGTAATAGTTCGCCGCCGTGACCATAAACAAGGTTGGTAGAGGTTGCGCCTAGCGCATTGGCATTATCGATAACGTGTTGCACCATAGGTTTACCTGCCACTTTATGCAGTACCTTAGGCAGAGCAGAGCGCATACGAGTACCTTTACCCGCTGCAAGAATTACTGTTGTTAGAGCCATTAAAACAATTTCCTTTTCCGTTGTTTTAGCTTGATAGAATAAGTGTGCTGCAAAGTAGATTACGTAAGTCACATCATGTGCAAATACTCAGTAGGCTAAGCAATGACTACTGAATCTTAACTTAAGCAAAATAACACCTAATAGAATAGGGTTATTGTAACGAGGATCTTGCGTAGATATAAGTAATAATGAAGAGATATTAGCCATAACGATTAATTTATTTACAAATAGCTACGGGATTTATCATCAGGCACAAAAAAGCCCACATAAAGTGGGCTTTTAAAAACCAGATAGGCTTACTTTTTACGTAATTGCTGAATAATGCGTAGCTGAGCAATTGCTTCAGCTAGTTGCATTGCTGCTTGATTGTAATCAAGTTCAGCAGATGCGCCTTTTGCCATTTGGGCTTCAGCGTCACGCTTAGCTTGCTCTGCAGCTTTCTCGTCCAGGTCTTCACCACGAACAGCTGTATCAGCAAGTACGGTCACTATGTTCGGTTGAACTTCTAGTGTACCGCCAGCAATATAGATGAGTTCTTCTTCACCAAATTGCTTAACTAAACGTACCATACCAGGTTTAAGGGCAGTTAGTAGTGGGGCGTGACCGGCGTTAACACCTAACTCACCTTCACTACCAGATACTTGAATAGATTCTACTAAACCAGAAAATAATTTCTCTTCAGCACTTACTACATCAAGATGTACAGTCATAGCTGCCATACTACCCTCCTAATTACATGCTTTTGGCTTTTTCTTGAGCTTCTTCAATAGAGCCAACCATGTAGAACGCTTGCTCTGGCATATCATCAAACTCACCGTTTAAGATACCTTTGAAGCCTGCAATTGTGTCTTTAAGTGAAACGTATTTACCTGGCGCACCTGTAAATACCTCTGCCACGAAGAATGGCTGAGATAGGAAACGCTGGATTTTACGTGCACGAGATACAAGTTGCTTATCTTCGTCAGAAAGCTCGTCCATACCTAGAATCGCGATGATGTCTTTAAGTTCTTTGTAACGCTGAAGAACTGTTTGAACGCCGCGCGCTATACCGTAGTGCTCTTCACCGATTACTTGTGGATCAAGCTGACGTGAAGATGAATCAAGAGGGTCTACCGCTGGGTAGATACCTAGTGATGCGATATCACGTGAAAGTACCACTGTTGCATCTAAGTGAGCAAACGTTGTTGCTGGAGATGGATCCGTTAAATCATCCGCAGGTACGTATACCGCTTGGATTGAAGTAATTGAACCAGTCTTAGTAGATGCGATACGCTCTTGAAGTACACCCATTTCTTCAGCAAGTGTAGGCTGGTAACCTACCGCTGATGGCATACGACCAAGAAGTGCTGATACTTCTGTACCCGCAAGTGTGTAACGGTAGATGTTATCTACGAAGAAAAGTACGTCGCGACCTTCGTCACGGAACTTCTCAGCCATAGTAAGACCTGTTAACGCTACGCGTAAACGGTTACCTGGAGGCTCGTTCATCTGACCGTATACAAGCGATACTTTATCAAGTACGTTTGAATCGTTCATCTCATGGTAGAAATCGTTACCCTCACGAGTACGCTCACCAACACCTGCGAATACTGAGTAGCCGCTGTGCTCGATTGCGATGTTACGGATAAGTTCCATCATGTTTACGGTTTTACCAACACCGGCACCACCGAATAAACCAACTTTACCACCTTTAGCGAATGGACATACAAGGTCGATTACCTTGATACCCGTTTCTAAAAGTTCAACTGAGCTTGATTGCTCTTCGTAAGTAGGTGCTGCACGGTGGATAGACATACGCTCGTCTTCACCGATTGGACCTGCTTCATCAATTGGCTCACCAAGTACGTTCATGATACGACCTAGGGTCTTAGTACCAACTGGAACTTGAATTGCTTCGCCTGTGTTTGCTACTGCAGCACCACGACGTAAACCGTCTGTAGTACCTAGTGCGATAGTACGTACCACACCGCCACCTAGCTGCTGTTGAACTTCTAAAGTCAAACCAGCTAAATCGCCATCTGTTACTTTTAGCGCGTCATATACGGCTGGCACGCTGTCTTGTGGAAATTCGATATCCACAACGGCGCCGATAATTTGGACGACCTTACCTAAACTCATGTCTATTCCTCTCGTTAATCTTTGCCTGAAGCATTAAACTGCTGCTGAACCAGAACAAATCTCACTAATTTCTTGTGTGATTGCTGCTTGGCGAGCTTTGTTATATACAAGCTGTAACTCATCCATAAGGTCACCGGCATTATCAGTTGCAGCTTTCATTGCAACCATGCGGGCAGCCTGTTCAGAGGCAGCGTTTTCAACTACACCTTGGTATACCTGAGACTCAATGAAACGTACTAACAAAGACTCTAAAATAGCCTCTGGGTTTGGTTCATATAAGTAATCCCACGCATGTGTAGATACTTCTTCTTCAGCTTTTGGCAAAGGGAGTAACTGATCTACTATTGGCTCTTGCTTCATGGTATTAACAAAGTTGTTATATACCAGGAATAAACGGTCAATTTTACCTTCAGAGAATGCATCTAGCATTATTTTTACTGGACCAATTACGTCCTGTACTGAAGGCTTATCTCCAAGACCTGCTTTTTTAGCAAGCACTTGACCACCAAAACGTTGAAAGAAGCCAGCTGCTTTACTACCTAAAGTAGCAAAATCAGCATCTACGCCTTTTTCTTTCCACGCTTTAATCTCTAATGCGACTTTTTTAAACTCGTTTGAGTTTAAACCGCCACATAGACCACGGTCAGTAGAGATAACAATATAACCAACTCGTTTTACTTCACGTTCTTCTAAGAACGGGTGAGTAAAATCAAGATTTGCTTGAGCAACACGACCAATCACTTTACGTAATTTTTCAGCGTATGGACGGCTTGAAGCCACTCGTTCTTGCGCCTTTTTCATTTTAGACGCAGCAACCATTTCCATTGCGCTAGTGATCTTTTGAGTATTTTTAATACTGCCGATCTTGCTTTTAATCTCTTTTCCGCTGGCCATGACTCTCTCTCCGAATCAAGGTGTGCTTTAGGATATAAAGCACACCATTAATAACTAAATTACCAAGTTTGCGTAGACTTGAACTTCTCTAGAAGTTCTTTAAGCTGCGCTTCGATCTCGGCGTTGTAGTTACCAGTTTCATTGATTTGAGCCATAAGCTCTGCGTATGTGCTATTTGCGTAAGAAAGTAAAGCCGCTTCGAAATCCATGATTTTAGGAATTTCGATGTCTTTTAAGTAACCTTTCTCAGCTGCGAATAACGACAAAGACATTTCAGCAACAGACATTGGCGCGTACTGTTTCTGCTTCATTAGCTCTGTTACACGCTCACCATGCTCAAGTTGAGCACGAGTAGCATCATCAAGGTCAGACGCGAACTGCGAGAACGCAGCTAATTCACGGTACTGAGCTAGGGCTAGACGGATACCGCCACCTAGTTTCTTAACGATTTTAGTTTGTGCAGCACCACCAACACGCGATACCGAGATACCAGCATTTACTGCCGGACGGATACCTGAGTTGAATAAGTCAGTTTCTAAGAAGATCTGACCATCGGTGATAGAGATAACGTTTGTCGGTACGAACGCAGAAACGTCGCCGCCTTGAGTTTCAATGATAGGCAATGCCGTCAATGAACCTGTTTTACCTTTCACTTCACCGTTAGTGAACTTTTCAACGTAATCAGTGTTTACACGTGATGCACGCTCTAAAAGACGCGAGTGAAGGTAGAATACGTCACCTGGGTATGCTTCACGGCCTGGTGGACGCTTAAGTAGCAATGAGATTTGACGGTAAGCAACTGCTTGCTTAGATAAATCATCATATACGATTAATGCGTTTTCACCACGGTCACGGAAGTATTCACCCATAGTACAGCCCGAGAACGGTGCTAAGTACTGAAGTGCCGCAGATTCAGAAGCAGATGCTACAACTACGATAGTATTTGCAAGTGCACCGTGCTCTTCTAATTTACGTACTACGTTAGCAATAGTAGATGCTTTTTGACCAACCGCTACGTACACACACTTAACGCCTGTGTCTTTTTGGTTGATGATTGCATCGATTGCTAGTGCAGTTTTACCTGTTTGGCGGTCACCGATAACAAGCTCACGCTGACCACGACCAACTGGGATCATAGCATCGATAGATTTGTAACCAGTTTGTACTGGCTCATCTACTGATTGACGCTCGATTACACCTGGTGCAATTTTTTCTACAGGTTCAAACCCGTCGTTATCTAAAGCGCCTTTACCATCGATAGGAGCACCTAGTGTGTTTACAACACGACCAAGTAGACCCGCACCAACAGGAACTTCTAAGATACGACCAGTTGTGTATACTTTTACGCCTTCTGTAAGGTCAGCGTAAGGACCCATTACTACTGCACCAATTGAGTCGCGCTCAAGGTTTAGTGCGATAGCATAACGGTTGCCAGGAAGCTCAATCATCTCACCTTGCATACAGTCAGCTAGACCGTGGATGCGAATGATACCGTCAGTAACAGATACAATTGTACCTTCGTTACGAGCTTCACTTACAACTTCGAACTTCTCAATACGTTGTTTGATCAGATCTGAAATTTCAGTGGAATTAAGTTGCATGCTCTTTTTCCCAATTACGATTGTAGTGTTGTGGCTAAGCGATTTAATTTACCGCGTAAAGAGCCGTCAATTACAGTGTCGCCTGCCTTAATAATAAGACCGCCAACTACTGTAGCGTCTTCACTACAATTCAGCTTAACTTTGCGTGCGAAACGTTTTTCAAGTGCCGCTACCAATGATTCTTGCTGCGCTGCAGCAAGAGGTGTTGCCGAAATCACATCAATATCGATTTCTTTGTCATAGTCTGCTTTTAAAGCAGAAAATAAATGAGCAACCTCAGGTAGTGCAATCAAACGTCTATTTTCAGCCATCACCTTAACTAGGTTCTGACCTTGTTCGTTGAGCTGCTCACCGCATAAGTTAATAAATAACTCAGCTTGTGCAGTAGCAGTAGGCAATCCAGCTAAAATGGTAGATGCCTGTTCATTGCTGGCAACGTGGCCAGCAAAGAACAACATGTCATTCCAGCTATCAATAGTGCCTTTTTCAACGGCAAGTTCAAAAGCCGCTTTAGCGTATGGGCGAGCGATAGTAGTCAATTCAGACATGCTCATACCCTCCTAATTACAGCTCAGCGACAAGTTTTTCAACGATGTCACTATGTGCGGCTTGATTGATTTCGCGCTCTAAAATTCTTTCTGCGCCAACCACTGCCAGAGTTGCTACTTGCTTACGTAGCTCTTCTGTCACACGGTTACGCTCTGATTCAATTTCAGAGTGCCCTTGAGCAATAATTTTTTCACGCTCTTGCTGACCACGAACAGTTTCTTCGTCAACAATTAGCACGGCACGCTTTTTAGCTTGATCAATGATATCAGCCGCTTGAGCCTTTGCATCTTTAAGCTGTTCTGCAGCTTTCTGTTGCGCTAGTTCTAAGTCTTTCTCGGCTCTATCAGAGGCAGCTAAACCATCTTCGATTTTCTTCTGGCGAGCTTCAATTGCACCGTTTAGTGGTGGCCATACGTATTTCATACAAAATAATACGAACACCGTAAACGCAATTAATTCACCGATAAGAGTGGCGTTTAAGTTCACAACCGCTCCTCCTTAAATAGTAAGCTGTTCAAAAAATAAAATTAAAGTACGAACAACAATACCATCGCGATACCAACACCAATCATTGCTACAGCATCGATTAGACCAGCAAGGATAAACATTTTAACTTGTAGCGATGGTGCTAGCTCAGGTTGACGTGCACATGCTTCAAGGAATTTACCGCCCATGTTACCAAAACCAACAGCAGTACCAATTGCACCAAAACCAATTAGTAGTGCAACTGCGATGTATTTTAAGCCTGTTACTAGTTCTAAAGCTTCCATTTATTTCTCCAAAGTTTCAATTGTATTAAAAGTAAAAGTAAAATTGTAAATATAGTAATTAGTGATTATCTGAACTTGCCATGCTTAGGTATACGATTGTAAGCATCATGAATACGAATGCTTGCAATACGATTACTAAGATATGGAATACAGCCCACACAAAGTGCAACGGTAGTTGCATTAAACCTACAGCACCTATAAGGATGAAGATTAACTCACCTGCATATAAGTTACCAAACAAACGCAGAGCCAGTGAAAACGGCTTAGAAACCAATGCGATAAGTTCTAGTAATAGGTTGAATGGGATTAAAAGAATCTGCATAGCTGTATTGTTTGAACTAAACGGGTGAAGTGTTAGTTCTTTAATAAAACCGCCGATACCTTTGATTTTAATTGAGTAACCAATCATTAGAATGAACACGCCCAGCGCAAGTGCAGCGGTCATGTTGATATCGGTTGTTGGTACAATTTTCATGTATACGTCGTGTGAATCCATACCGAATGCAGTTTCGCCAACAAAGCCAGCAAATGCAGGTAGGAAGTCAACTGGGATTAAATCCATTAAGTTCATTAAGAATATCCAAACGAATATTGTTAATGCTAATGGTGCAATTAGCTTACTTTTACCGTGGAAGGTATCGCGTACGTTGTCGCCAACGAACTCAACAACCATTTCAATGAAACATTGAAGTTTTCCAGGTACACCCAGAGTTGATTTTTTTGCGGCACTACGGAAGATCCATAAAAATATTAGACCTAGTCCGATAGACCATGCGAGGGTATCTATATGCCATGTCCAGAAGCCACTATCCGTACATGCTTTATTGAAGGCAAGACCGGCGTCGGTCGAGCACATCTTAGCATTGGTTAAGTGGTGCTGAATATGGCTAGATAGAGTAACTTCTTCTGCAGCCATGTTATATCCCAAAAGTTAATGTTTAAAAAAAACGGGTGTAAACAATCCTGTAAACAACACCAACACATAAGCACAAAAGAAAGGTAGCAGTACTACCGGATAAAGCTTTAGCATTAGTGCAAACAAAACGATTGTTAGCATAAATTTTAATCCGTTGCCGCGTTTTAACGAGGCATACGCTTGATTTGCTCGACTTGCACCCATATATCTGAATGCATAAAGCGCAAATACAAAGTTAGGAAGTACTGCGACTGCGCCACCAGCTAGAGCTGAAAGTGCGGCATTGGTTTCCCAACCTATAAAAATTATTAGTGCAGCTAAAAGGGCTACAAATCCCTGAAGGCAAATTAATTTTAATGCGGCAAGCCTATACGGGCTCGCTAACTTATTAGTCACTTTTAATTAACCTTTATGACGCTCTAATTGTCAGGGTATGAAAACTGGCGAAATTATACTTAATCCTGCCAGTTTTGCAACTTGAGTAGGTGCTTTGTAACACAAAATCGCTGTAAATGTCCCTTTTTAGACATCCAATAAATTAATGGTGGGAATAGTCTTGATTGATACGGTTTAAAATACCGTCTAACTCGTCAAGATTAGTGTAAGAAATAACCAACTTCCCTTTGCCTTTTTTGTTGTAATTTATTTCTACTTTTGCCCCAAGATTATCAGCAAGTTGTTGCTCTAACTGTTTAACATCTGGGTCTTTTTCTATTACTTCTTTTACTGGAGCAGGCTCTAAAATAGAGCGTACTAGTTTTTCGGTTTCGCGAACGGTCAATGCTTTCGCAACAGCTAAACGGGCTGCATCTGATTGCACTTCACCTTCAAGTGCTAATAAGCAACGAGCGTGACCCATTTCAATGTCACCATGCTCTAACAATATCTTTACATCGTTATTAAGATTATTTAAGCGTAATAAGTTAGTCACGGTCGTACGCGATTTACCAACTGCATCAGCCACTTGTTGATGCGTTAACTCAAACTCATTAAGCAACCGATTAAGTGCAATCGCTTCTTCCATAGCGTTTAAGTCTTCACGCTGAATATTTTCAATCAGAGCAATAGCAACGGCTGCTTCATCAGGGACGTCTTTGATAATACAGGGTACAAACTCAAGCTTAGCAATTTGCGCAGCGCGCCAACGGCGTTCACCGGCAATAATCTCGTAGCTATTATGCGCAACAGGACGCACAACGATAGGTTGAATAATTCCTTGTGAGCGTATCGAACTAGCGAGTTCTTCAAGTGCCTCTTCAGACATGTCTTTACGAGGTTGGTATTTACCTGAGTGTAAAAACTCGATCGGTAGTTTTTGTAGTTCACTGTTGCTAGGCTGCGCTGCATTTTCAACTGCGCTAGTTACGTTAGCGGTGTTCTGTTCCTTGCCTTCGCTTGGTGCAGGTTTAGATGAACTTAAAAGCGCATCGAGTCCTCGGCCTAAACCTCGTTTTTTAGCAGACATGTTATTTTTTTACCTCAAAGTTAGGCGACAACGGGAGTTGTTTTTTCTTTTCTGCGTAGCATTTCACCAGCGAGAGCTAAATAAGCTTTCGCGCCACTTGATGCTCGATCGTAGTACATTGCTGGGGCACCAAAACTTGGGGCTTCTGCAAGTCGAACATTACGTGGGATCACCGTACGGTATACTTTATCGCCAAAATGTTGTTTTAATTGTTCTGATACATCATTTGCTAGTCGATTACGCGGATCGTACATAGTACGAAGTATGCCTTCAATCTGTAAGTTAGGATTAACTAACTTAGCAAGTTGCGTAATCGTATCCATTAATGCAGTTAATCCTTCCAATGCATAATATTCACATTGCATAGGCACTAAAATAGAATCGGCAGCGGCCATGGCATTAACGGTTAACATATTTAAAGAAGGCGGGCAGTCTATAAAAATAAACTCATACTGATCTTGTATTTTTTCAAGCGCGTTACGCAAACGTACTTCACGCGCAAATAATTCCATCAGCTTAACTTCTGCAGCGGTCACATCGCCGTTTGCAGCAATCATATGATATTCGCCTGAAGTTTCTTTAATAATCACTTCATCAATAGGCTTATCTTCTATGAGCAAATCATAGACAGTAGGGACGTCACCATATTTGTCGACGCCACTACCCATGGTCGCATTGCCTTGCGGGTCGAGATCTATTAACAGCACTTTACGTTTCGTTGCAGCCATAGATGCAGCGAGATTAACGGCAGTGGTAGTTTTACCTACTCCGCCTTTTTGATTTGCTAATGCGATGACTTTTGCCACAGTGTCTCTGATCCCTAGTCTTTAGAAAGAATTATTAAATGTCGTTGTGCATCTAAATCCGGTACTTCTAATGCAATTTTTTGCTCAAACTTAACACCTGCAGGGAGTGAGTCTAATTCCTCACTTGGAAATACCCCTTTAAGTGCAATGAACTTACCTGAATGATCGATTAAGTGCGAACACCAGTCAATCATATCTTGTAACGATGCAAATGCACGACTTAGTACGCCATCTAATTTAACACTTGGTTGATATTCTTCAACTCTTGACTGCACAGGGGTGACATTATCAAGGCCAAGCTCATGTTTAACATGCATTAAAAAACGTACACGTTTACCTAAACTATCTAATAATACAAACTGCGTATCAGGTAAGGCAATAGCTAACACTATGCCCGGTAAACCAGGACCTGTGCCAACATCAATATAATGATGACCGGTCAAGTGAGGCGCAACAACTAAGCTATCCATTATATGTTTAACCATCATTTCTTGAGGTAAACGTACCGAAGTTAAGTTATAAGCTTTATTCCACTTATCGAGTAATTCGACATAGCGAACAAGCTGTTGCTGTTGTTTTTGTGTTAGCGCAATATCAGTTTGCGCTAACAAAGTTGTTAATTGTTGCTGTAACACAATGTACCTTTACCGTTACGCAGTTTTGCGTAACAAGCCTTGCTTCTTCAGATACACCAATAATAGCGAAATCGCCGCTGGGGTGATACCAGAAATACGCGAAGCTTGGCCAATAGTGTCTGGACGAGCATCAATTAGCTTAGCAACAACCTCGTTTGATAAACCAGAGACGGTTTTATAATCAAACTCTTTTGGTAATATTGTTTCTTCATGGCGAAGTTGCTTATTGATCTCATCTTGCTGACGCGCAATATAACCTGCGTACTTCGTATGAATTTCAACCTGCTCTAAAGCCGCCTTATTGGTAAACTCAGATCCAAGTCCTTCAATCGCCATCAAGTCGTTATAACGCACTTCTGGACGACGCAATAATTCTTCTAAGCTGGCTTCACGCACAAGTGGCGTTTTTAGTAATTCGTTTACTTTATTAACCATGGCATGATCTTTATGGATCCAGGTATCTTTAATACGCTGTTTCTCTTTAGCGATCACTTCCATTTTTTCGTTGAATGCTTGCCAACGTTCATCGTTAACTAAACCAAGTTCACGGCCTTTTTCAGTTAAACGAATATCAGCATTGTCTTCACGAAGTAGCAAACGGTATTCAGCGCGGCTAGTAAACATACGGTACGGTTCTTTTGTACCCAGTGTTGCTAAGTCGTCAATCAGAACGCCTACATAGGCTTCATCACGACGTGGCGTCCACGATTCTTTGCCTTGTACTTGTAAGGCTGCATTCATACCTGCGATCAAACCTTGTGCACCCGCTTCTTCGTAACCGGTAGTACCATTAATTTGACCAGCAAAAAATAAACCATCAATAAATTTAGTTTCTAATGATTGTTTTAAGTCGCGCGGATCAAAAAAGTCATATTCAATGGCATAGCCAGGACGACAAATGTGTGCATTTTCAAATCCGGTGATCGATTGCACAATTTCTAACTGTACATCGAACGGTAAGCTGGTTGAAATACCATTAGGGTATAACTCGTATGAAGTTAAACCTTCTGGCTCTACAAATATCTGGTGTTTATCTTTATCTGCAAAACGGACAATTTTATCTTCAATAGACGGACAGTAACGTGGGCCTATTCCTTCGATAACACCTGAGTACATAGGTGAGCGATGTAAGTTTTTGCGAATAACATCATGTGTTTTTTCATTGGTGTAAGTGATGTAACACGGAATTTGTTGTGGGTGGTCGCTTTGTTTACCCATAAATGAGAATACCGGTGTTGGTGTATCACCTGGTTGTTCTTGCATTTTACTAAAATCGACAGTCCGGGCATCAATACGCGGTGGCGTACCTGTTTTTAAACGATCTACTCTAAATGGTAATTCACGTAAGCGATCAGCTAAGGCAATTGAAGGTGGATCGCCAGCTCGGCCGCCTTTAAAGTTTTCAAGGCCGATATGAATTTGACCACCTAAGAAGGTACCTACGGTTAGTACTACACTTGGTGCACTAAAACGTAAACCCATTTGTGTCACTACACCGGTTACACGATCATTTTCAACAATTAGATCATCACATGATTGCTGAAAAATCTTTAAGTTTTCTTGGTTTTGAAGTGTGTTTTGAATAGCCGCTTTGTACAAGGCACGATCTGCTTGAGCACGAGTTGCTCGTACAGCAGGGCCTTTAGAAGAGTTAAGCGTACGGAATTGGATCCCGCCTTTGTCAATGGCTTGAGCCATTGCGCCACCTAGGGCATCAATTTCTTTAACCAGATGACCTTTGCCAATGCCACCAATTGCTGGGTTACAAGACATTTGACCAAGGGTATCCATATTGTGAGTTAGCAGCAGGGTATTCATCCCCATACGGGCAGCTGCCAATGCGGCTTCAGTGCCTGCATGTCCACCACCTACTACGATAACGTCAAAATTTTCGTGAAAAATCATTAATGGGATCCTACTTAAATCAAACCAGTAAACTTCAAAAGGGAGCGTATTCTACCTAGAAATTAGCAGAAGATAAATGATTAAACAGTGCTCAAGATCTAAGTAAGTGATCTCTAATAATATAAAGGATCTTTTAAAGAGATCTTTTAATACTATTACTACTACTGATCGGGTTTTCTGTTGATAAGCTTTAGATCGTGATTAAAAACATATAATTAGATCGGATCTAAAGGTGTTAATATGATCGGATCTTCAGGCAAATAAGCTCTGATCAAAACGGGCTGTTATACACAGGCCGATCAAGTCTCGATCTTATCCCATGGATAAGCATAGCTAAAAAAGCAGTTTAATCAGTGTTTATCCACAAAATATATTAAATTATTAGTAAATTGTGGGTAACTTTATTTATAACTTATCGCTTGATCTTTCTATTTTAAACCTGTTTGTGCTATCCACGAGTCTAACCAAGCTAAGGCCGTATCTTCGGGTAGTGCTTCATCAAGAATGTTTAGCTCCAACCGTTGTGCTACTTTTACAGCACCTTTTTGGCTTAAAAGGGCATCTATATTGCGCCCTGCAAGGTTATAAGTGTCGTAACTGGTATCGCCAAGTGCAATAACCGAATACTTTAAATGCGAGAGATCATCTACTTGAGATACTTGTTCGACAAAGCTAATTAGATTGTCAGGGTAATCACCCGCACCATAGGTTGATGTACAAACTAACCAAATAGTATTTTGCTGATCTATTTCATTAAA
>NZ_BADW01000019.1:0-6023 GCF_000241165.1 Pseudoalteromonas sp. BSi20439 | reverse complement strand
GCTATTGGCGGTTATATTGATGCGCGAGTAATTAATACTCAAGGTCAAAATGAAGTGGTTAATGGTGCCTCACGAATTAATTTTGATTTTAAACGTCAATTAAAGAATGGCTGGGAAGCGCTGACCAAAATTGAATGGGGCGTAAACCCAGTTGGTAGTAGTGATATTGTGTATAACAACCGTTTTGAGTCAATTCAGGATGAGTTTTTATATAACCGTTTAGGCTATGCTGGTTTAAAGCACGACAAATACGGCCAAATTACCATTGGTAAACAATGGGGTGCATGGTTCGACGTAGTATATGCAACTAACTATAGCTATGTTTGGGATGGCAACGCCGCCGGTGTGTATACCTATAACAAAGACGACGGTGCTGTAAATGGTACTGGCCGTGGCGATAAAACATTGCAATACCGTAATAGTTACGGTGATTTTGATTTTAGCGTACAAACTCAGTTAAAAAACAGCGCATTTTACACTTGTGATGTAACGGATATTACAGAGTCACAATGCCAGGCTAATTTTGAATCGGGCGATACTGCTGCGCAACAAGTTGAATTTAACTATACATTTGGTGGTGCAGTAACTTATAACGTGACTGATAAGCTAAAACTGACCGCGGGTATTAACCGCGGCGAGTTTGAATTAACTTATGGAGACGGAACAACTCGTTCAGTTGACGATTTAATTTACGGTGCGGGTGTTATTTGGGGCAATATTGATGCGCCAGGTTTATATGTAGCAGCTAATATAAACAAAAACGAAAACCACGATACAGATAACATTGGTCGCTTAATTGAAGATGCAATTGGTATTGAAACATTTGTGTCGTATCTTTTTGAAAACGATTTTAGACCATTTATTGCATACAACTTGTTTGACGCTGGCGACGATTACGTTATTCAGCCAAATTTCAATGCTGATCCTAATGATGTATTTAAACGTCAATTTGCTGTTATTGGTGTTCATTACTTAATAGATGAAAACACCCAACTTTATGTAGAAGCACGTAAAGACTTTGGTGATTTTGAAAGTGATAATAAACAACAGCAAGCACAAATGGAACAGTCAGAAGATGACGGTATTGCTTTTGGTTTTAGATACGTTCTTTAATGGCCTGTTGAGCTTTCAAGCTTAAAATCGCAAAGCTAAACTTAAAGCCCTGCAAAATAGCAGGGCTTTTTATTTGTTTTACTGAAGATTTTACTACTTTTTCTTAAATGCTTTTTTTAACGCACGCGTCCCCTCTTTTGGCCCTAGAATAAGCCACAAAAAAACAACCCCACCTGGGACTAAAACTGCTTTTAGGATTGGGCCGAGAATAAAAGAATAAAAATAAATAAGTGGAATAAAAAGTACATAACCAATAACACGTTTGATAAACTCCATGTATCACCTTTAGATTAATTGAGCATGCTCACAAATTTAATTGAGCGCGCTCAGTTAATCAAGTGCTAATTTAGGCCCAACTTCCAACAAAGATATAAAGCGTTGAATAGTATGAGTAAAAAAGAAAAAACACGGGATAAAATTTTAGCTTCAGCATGGGAGCTTTTCTTATTACAAGGTTATGACCACACATCAACAAGGGAAATTGCTGTTGCAGCTAATGTGGCAGTGGGTACGGTGTTTAGCCATTTTGAAAATAAAATTGATTTGCTTATTGCAGGTATGCAGCAACAAATTGAAGTTATTATTGAGCAAGCAAAGCAGTCAGATACTCAGCGACCTCCTCGATTAAAGTTACGCCACTACGCTCACCCCCTCTACTCCTTTTATTGTGAAAACAGTGAATTTAGTAAATTACTAATTAGCGACATTATTTGGCGTGCTGATTTTTTTAAAGCACAAATGGATGAATTTAAAAAACTGCTATTTAGTGAACAACCAGAATTTGATGAAACAAAAGCAAGTGTGATGATGGACTGCTATTTTATGACCCTGATCACAGGTTTAAACGACGAGCTACCTAATGCAGAAAGCATGTTAAGGCAATTGAGCAACAAAATTGCATTGTTGTAACGTCAATTAATAAAAGGCTTGAGTTTAATTCTGTGAAGTACTAAAACACTAATGGAAAATCCGATGTTAGCTGCAATCAACGTGTGTTATTTGAACATCTAAAGAATGACATTTTTGCTTCGATCTGGTTTTCCTGCGGCTGCACAACTCATTTAATAAAACGCGTAGTATAATTAACAACAAACGATCAACGCACATAAATAAACCCACATAAATAAACCTACCCCCCTTCCTCTGGTTATCGTTCTTAAGATTAATCAATTGCTGAGATTGCCTTTAATATAAATTTAGTATGATGTGTTCTTTTATCTATTACCCACCAGCAATAAATTCTAAATATGGCTATATTTAAATTAAAGCGGTAACTGATTAATTAAACGACGTGTTAGTTTGCGAGCCTAAGAACTCGGTATAATTTAATAGTGCTTTATCTACACTCAGTGCAGGGGTTTGATTATGATCAGCATTTATGTTAATTGTATTTCCCCATTTAAGCCAGCTGTTTGGATGTTTTGCTAAACTAGTAACTAAATTATTATATGCAGCTAACATTAGGGAATGTTCTGCCCCACCAACAGTGATATATAAAAATGTTGGCTGTTTTATACTATTCACGTTTGTTTTTAAAAACGTATCGAACTGTTTTGTCACTGTCATATCGTCATACCAAGCGGCTGGGCTAAACACAAAATAAGCATTAAATAGCTGAGGCTTAGTTTGTAAAGTATATAGAGTAAAGCTTCCACCTGCAGAAAAGCCTATTAACCCACGTTGACTAGTTAACTTATAATTAGCCGCTATATATGGCAGTAATTCTTGCTCTATAAAAGCTAAAAACAAATCAGCTTTACCAAAATTTCTGGCGTAGTTTCATTGTTAGGTCGAGGATTTGTATTAACGTCCTTCCTTGCATAAGGTGGCACAAGATCACGATTTCGAGTATCAGTAAAAAACTGATTATGTACGACAACTAAAATAGCCTCATTAAATATACTTTCGGGATTTAATGCTTTTAGCGCCTTATCCCAATTAGCTAAATTAAAATTGCCATCTGTTTTATAAAAAGTGGATGCGCTTTAGTTTTATCATAATTGTTAGGTAATCTGATAAATACTTTTCGAGACTCGTTAAGCACTTTCGAATCTAAGGTTACATCAACAAAATCTGAAACATTATTTTGATAATAACTAAACCCAGTTATTGCAAACCCAAATACACTAACAACAAACAATACATTTAAAATAATCGTTTTTTAATTCTCATGCGTGGCTCATTTTAGTTAATTGCTTATGCCATACACCACTATTAAGTTGCTGGTTAAATACAAAGCCAAGTTTAGTGAGTAAGTTATAACAGCGAACATTTTTACCATGAATTTCTGCATATAGGTGCTCAATGTTTAGTGAGCTATGCACCTCACTGATAAAGCCTTTAAGTACTTCATGCATTAAGCCTTGTTGCCAATAAAAAGGATCGAGCTCAAAGCCCAAATAAGCAGTTTTTGTCTGGTTATTAATGTTATACAAACCACAAGTACCAATGAGTTCGCCTGATATATTATGTTCAATCGCAAGCCGAACACCTTCACCTTGGTAATAACTCGATATATCATCTTGAATTAACTGCTTAATATGCTCTTTATTAAGCGGCGCTTTATAATCATTAAATTCATAAACAAGGGGATTATTCAAAATATTTAATAACGCTGCGCCATGTTTGTGAGTAATTAAACGAAGAGTTACACGGGGTAATTTTATATTTTTAAACATGCCTATGCCAAATAAAGTAAACGCGCTTTAAATAGCACTTTATAGAACGTCATTATTAACTTACCATATCGTATTAACAAGCATTAATTGAGATAAACTATGAGCGACAATTTTAAAGTAATACAACCAACTACTACTGTTTACTGCCCAAAACGTGGTGAAGGTTGGACCCTTACCGGCATTACTAATATTGATGAGTTTACATCGGTTATGTTTGATGGCGTTCGTTATACCTTACCAGCGAGAGAAATTGTTGAGCAGTTATTGCCTAACCAATTAGCGCGTGAACAGCAAAATAGCTAACTTAAACGTAATTTATTGCTTTAACCATATAAACACAGTTATCTGGTAATGAGCTTTTCTCTTGATTCGCCGCAACTATAAATCCTAGCTTTTTATAAGCCAAAACTGCTGCTAGGTTATTTTCATAAACAAACAATGAACTATCAGTAACATTTAAGTTTAATTGGCCATGTTTACATAGTTCTTTAATCAGGGTGGCTGCAATTCCCTCCCCCCTGTATATAGGGTTTACTACTAAACGAGCCAAGTGACATTTGTTTTTCCGTTGATAATATTGCCCAAAAGCAAGTAATATGTTTTGTTGTCCAACCAATACAAAAGAAGCAGAATCATCAAGGTTTAAGTCCTCAATAAACGTATTCTTTGTAAATGGATACCTAAAATACGGACCAGCCCATTGAGCTGTTTCATTTTGATTATTAAACCAGCTCATTAGCTCGATGATATGCGTATTATTAAGTGGTTGTAATGTCATTAAGCTTACTTACTCCTTCAAAACGCCTCATCTTCACTGTATACATTTACATTAAGTTCGTCGTTATCTTCAAATACGACAAACGAAATAGGCTTACAACACACTTGGCAGTCTTCTATGTATTGCTCATCAATATCAGCCACATCAATTAATACTTCTATGGTTTCTCCACAGTAAGGGCAACTAATCGATTGTTCTGTTAACTGGTTCATGATTTTCCCTTTTAAATTTACACAAGGTTATAATTTCACTTTAGTAAACAACCTTATATAAGACAATGCTGGTAAAGTGACTTAACAGTTTAAATTTAAACAGCGTTAGCTAAAATTTTGTTTAACTTAGATAAATCAATTAGTTTATATTGATCTTGCTGTAAAAAATAATCACATTGCCAACGTTGAGTGCTTTTCGCTGCGTTACTAAATACGCCTGAACCATTCAGAGCCCTACTTTCGCTCCAAGGTGGAAACACCCTAAAAGCCGTTTTTCCTTTGAGGTTAGTACCTGTAACTATGCCTTTTTTAACTAACAACTCAACCGGAAATAAAAATAAACCGCTTTGTATATTTGCTAATTGGTTATTAATAGTGGTTAGTCCATCACTTGCAACCGCTACTAATAAATAGTCAAACTCGTTGGTAAATGGGATTGGTTTAGAATTACTTCCATCCGCTGGTCGTTTCCATAGTGCTAAAAAAGCACCAGGTCAGTCGGGAGTAACTTTAGCTTTTCTGTAAATTATTCGCTTATGGTTTATAGTGAATCCAAATCCATGGTACTGAGCATTTTGACTATGAGGTATCAACTCATCAGTGTTTGGAAGTTTATACCCTAATGGAGCAAAGTTGTTTTGTAGAACGACTAACAATTCATCATACAAATTATCAGTCGTCATTAAACTTTTCATATATAGCATCCGTTTTATATAAAGCAAGTTCAACCCCTTCAGCCATTTTGTAATGAAAGAGTTTTTAAAGTTAGCGGGTCTTACTATACAAGTATTTATACATAACTACAGGTGAGAAATTTTTATGAAACACACATTAGCACTAGCATTAACCTCTGTGGGGCTTTTGTTTAGCTCATTAACGTACGCTAAAAGTGAACAAGCCATTTTAGCCGGAGGCTGTTTTTGGTGTATGGAAAGCGATTTTGAAAAACTCGAAGGTGTAACCGATGTGATCTCAGGTTTTACCGGCGGTGAACTTAAAAACCCTACCTATAATGGTAATCATCGCGGCCATTATGAAGCCGTTCTAGTTACCTACAACACTGAGGTATTGAGCTATCAAGATATTTTAAACCATTACTGGGTTAACATTGACCCTTTTGACGCTCAAGGCCAGTTTTGTGATAAAGGCCCAAGCTACCGTAGCGCAATATTTGTAGCCAATGAGCAGCAGCGAAAACTAGCTCAAAAATCTAAACAAGCCGTTATTAAAGAGTTTACTAAC
>NZ_BADW01000020.1:0-1165 GCF_000241165.1 Pseudoalteromonas sp. BSi20439 | reverse complement strand
ATGCCACACAGATAAATCCTTTATTATTTTGCTAGAGTAGTTATTAGTTTTAAAAAAATAATGGAGTAATTAATTACTCCATTATTTGAAAGAACTTTAATTTAGTGAAATTATTTACTCTGTTTCAGCTTCTAAAGACTTTCTATCGTCTGCAAATAAACCTTTCCATTTGCTTGGTATATAGCTGTCGATTATTTTTGTTTCAGTATTTAGTTCTGCGAGTGAGTCTTTTAAACGAGCCATAGTTTTTGGTATATTTTGGCTAGTATCACCAACTACTGAGCGAACTAAGCTTTGACTAAGTTGATTGACAGAGATCCCACCAGACTGTTGCTCGAATGTAGTGTATACATCAACTTGATAACCTGTTTGATATTGAACAACACATATGAAGAACGTTGTTCTTTCACTCCACCCGCTAACTGATTTATCTGACTTCATAGTGAGAATAGGAGAATCACACTGAGGTATTTTCATACCTGAACCTCCCGATGCTTGTGATAAAGCTGAGAATCCGCTCATAACGTTACCTAACTGTGTATTTTGAAATGGACTAACTAATTTAAAACGAGATGCTTTTTCAGGAAGAGATGCTGGAGGAATACCTCTATTAACCGTCAAGCTATCCATGCTAGATTGAGCCGAATCAATAATCGTATCAAGAACAGTATCTCGAATAGACGAGTCACCTTTTACATCGATTATCATATACGCTTGCTCTGTTGTTCTTGTTGGAGTGGTTGAAGCACAACCACCTAGAACAAACATAGATAAGGCTACAAGTATTTTGTATTTCATTTTGACTGTTTGGTCAAAAACTGGTCAGATTAGTTGCCTATATAGGTACAATCGTGTTTTTGTTCCTTTTTTAGGCTTGAAATGAGTGGCTTAAACATCAAAATTAAAGAGATTGTAAATTATTATCAGCATTAAATTATTGAAACAAAAAAGGCTGCAAATCTGCAGCCTTTTAAGCTTGTAATTACTTAATGGGTAACTCTATCGCCCCAAATGTCTTCTAGGCGACTGTCGCGACCACAGCGCCAGCGATAGGTGTTATAACGAATAGGATTATTTTTATAGTAATCTTGATGATAACTTTCATCGCCTTTTATCGGGTAAAAAGTTTTCGCATCAAGAATAGGGGTTACCACTGTTTGGTTAG
>NZ_BADW01000021.1:0-12607 GCF_000241165.1 Pseudoalteromonas sp. BSi20439 | reverse complement strand
AAACATGACAATATACCCGCGGCTACTTCTATATTTATATCGTTATCATCAACGATAAGAACATGTGCCCCTTTAAAGTCAGAATTATCAGTTTTAACTGAGTCTGATTCACGGCGTTTGTTAATATTAACATTGCTGCTACCAGCACTTATTTTATCTTCAAGGCTGCGTTCATCGGCTACTGTTTTTAAAAACTCTGAAATAAGTATTGGTTTAGAAAGTAAGCTGGCTTGCACGTGTCTTGTTCTAATTTGAGGATAACCGCGATTTGCTAATAAAATAACTTTAATTACATGATGATTAGCAATAGTTGGCCACATTTCATCTAAACGTTTTAACAATGTGTCGTCTTGTTCAATAAGTATAAAGTCAGGTAAAGGTACGTTTTTTATATCATCTGAAACAAGAGATTGTTGTAATTGTTCAGCTGAAAAACGATTTCCCGAAAAAGCAGCTATTAAATTATTTATGCTGTTGGCCAACTCGTTATTTTTACTAACAATAGCAAAGCTTTTGTTTTTTAATCGTGGGGCAAAACTATAATGAGTTGTATCAGCGTTGCTTAGTGTTAGTTTTATATGAAAACTACTACCTAGTGACTTTTCTGACTCAAAGCTAATTTCTCCGCCTAGAAGGCTACAAAGCTGTCTGCATATAGAAAGCCCTAGCCCTGTTCCACCAAATTTAGATGCCACGCTTTTGTCTTCTTGGGAAAAGGCGGTAAATAATTTGCTCTGGTTTTCTTGTGCAATGCCCACACCGCTATCGGTAACTTTTACGTGAACAGTCACATTATCACTGCTTGTTTGCTCGCAATAAGCAGTGACCTTTATAAACCCAGTTTCAGTAAATTTAATCGCATTATTTACTAAGTTAGTCAGGATTTGTGAAAAACGATGGGGGTCAGTTTTAATCGTTTTACATTTTAAATTAACAACATCTAAAACAAATTCGAGGCCTTTCTCCTGAGCTTTAACAGCCATACTGCCACAAACGCTTTCGATTAATTTTATTAAATTAAACTCTTTAAAGTTCAACTCTAGTTTACCTGCTTCTATTTTAGATAAATCCAAAATATCATTTATTAATACAGATAAAGCACTCACACTAACTTCGGTCATTTCTAAATAGTTTTTTTGTGTTTCACTCAATGGCTCTTTTTTTATTAAGTTTAAAGTACCCACTATGCCATTAAGTGGAGTACGCATTTCATGGCTTATATTAGAAATAAACGCACTTTTTACTTCACTGGCTTGTTTGAGCTCTTTAGTGCGAATGGCTACTTTATTTTCAAGCTCATGATTTACTTTTATTATTTCATTCTCAATGGTGCGCTCTTTGGTTACATCTCTGGCTATTATTGCAATACCAATAAACATTCCAAATTGATCGATAATGGCTGATAAAGAGAGTGAAAAGTAGCGTTTAGTAGAGCTGTTACTAATACTAGCGTCTTGCTTAAATTGACGAGTACCATCAGTGAACTTTTCAATTATCTCGTTAAAATTTAGCTGATCTATTATTTTTAAATCATTAATTGGTTTTCCAATTGCTTCTAACTCTCCAAGCTTAAACATCAGAGTTGCGGCATTATTCCAACTAGAGACAATACCGTTATTGGTAATGCCAATTACCGCATCAGATGAGCCAGTTATAATTGCCTCAGATTGTGCGCGCGCATTTGCAAGCTCTTGGCTTTTGCGAAGGCTACGATTGAAAAATGCGAGAATGATAGTTAATACAATAACCAAAATAAGTAAAAAGGACGTAGAGCTTTGTTCTACGTTCCATTTCAATATTTTTAATATGCTCAACAGGCGCTAAAACGTGACTAGATAAAAAGTTTTGTTTTTCACCCAGCGCTAAAGTGATTTTTTTACTTGCGGTGTAATAACTCGTTTGCGCATTATTTTTTGGTTTTATAAGCGACAATGAGCTATTAGCAACGGGGTTAAAAGTGTAGTTATTATTGATGCTAATATCACTACCTAGGTCTTTACCAAAGGTGAAATCTTTATTTGGGTGTGATAGAAAATAGCCGTTACTGTCTGTTAAAGCGAGTTGAAATGGTGTATTAATACTGTTTTTTAAAAGGGTTAATAAGTTATTAGCATTCACGTTAATTATGATAAAGCCAAATCTATTTTGATTTTCATCAAAAATTGGCATAGATAGCCTCAACATCGGGCGATAAGGAAACTCTATTTTACCGTACTCTCTATTCAACGAAATTTCAGACATATATATTTCGCCATCAGAGAGGTTACTACTGGCCGTAAAGTACTCTTGCGCTCCTTTATTTTGGAGCCTATTTAAATCTATAACCTCTACTGCACCCTGAACGCGATCAACCCTTACCAGTTCTTGTCCTTTTTTGTTGGTACTGATGATTCTTAGCTGCTCGTAATCTGGGTTATTTTTTAAAAACGCTGCAAATATAATTTCAAGCCTTGTTTTCCATTGAGCATAGGTGGTGTTCTCTAGTGGGTCTACACCTTTGTTATTTGATGCCCTGGCTAAGCCTTTGATTGGAGGGGTTGCGTGTAAAAAACGAATATCTCGACGGTAGTTTTCAATAACCTCTTGTGTTTGTGAATTAATAGATTGGTTTTTGTCTATTATTTCTAGTTCTACAGAGCCAAGTACTGAGCGCGATAAACTTGCTTCATTAATAATAATGGCTAAAACAATTAAGGTAATTATGGCGGATAAAGAAATAGGGAATAAAAGGGTGTAGTTACTTACCTGACGAATTATCCTTTTTTTAAGATTTATTGGCATCCATTACTCCAATCAAAAACTAGCCATTATTTAATTATAATTAAACCTAGAGAACTATAGGTAATTTATCAAGTTTGAGCTTAATAATAAAAAAATAAGAAAAAGTTTTTACTATTAAAAAGGAGTTTTGCTTTTATTGGCTTATATTTACTGCAGATGATTATAGACCTCTTGTAGCTAACACAATCAATTTAATATTGTTAGTATTTATTTTAGGTAATTAATGGATGTTTAGGTTAACTCAGCTAGACTTTAGTCGCGTTTGTTTACTTTTTTTATGGGACTTTATTGTGTTAACCACTGTAGATCAAAGCTTTGCGCATCGAGTGCTTATTGTTGATGATGAACCTTCTAGTTTAATGATTCTAGAGGGGGCTTTATCAGATATCGCAGAAGTTATATGCAGCGATACTGGTTTTGGTGCAATTGAAAAAGCACAGCAGTTTTTACCTGAAATTATTTTATTAGATATTGAATTACCAGATATTAGCGGGTTAGAAGTGTGTAGACGCTTAAAAAACGATCCCAAAACTAGTGGTGTAACGGTAATATTTATTACCTCTCATAATGAAAGTAAGTTTGAGCATTTGTCTTTAGAGTTGGGTGGGATTGACTACATACAAAAGCCAGTCGATCTTAAGGTCTGCC
Organism: Pseudoalteromonas sp. BSi20439; assembly: GCF_000241165.1. NCBI lineage: Bacteria > Pseudomonadati > Pseudomonadota > Gammaproteobacteria > Alteromonadales > Pseudoalteromonadaceae > Pseudoalteromonas > Pseudoalteromonas sp. BSi20439. The sequence continues at coordinate 9,178 of NZ_BADW01000021.1, read as the reverse complement.
GTTTGCGCGTTGGCAACCATTTAAAACTAAAAACACAAGAGCAACAATTAAAGCATTCTCAGCGGTTACTTGCTATTGAATCAGAAAGATTGCGGGTTACGCTCAACTCGATTGGCGACGCTGTTATAGCAACTGACAAAGACGAAAAAATAACGTTTATGAACCCGATTGCAGAAATGATGACCGGCTGGGTGATGCATGAAGCTGTCGGTAATTATATTTCAGAGGTTATGCAACTACGGGATGCAACCACAAAGCATAAAAGTCTTAATCCAATTTCTATTGCTTTAAAGGAGCAGCGAAGAGTAGCTATGGCGCTTAATTGCCAATTAACGAGCTTAAATGGCAGAATTCATCGGGTTGAGGATTCTGCCTCTCCTATTAGGGATGAAAAAGGTAATATTATTGGCGCGATTATAGTTTTTCATGATGTGAGCGAGTCAATTGCGATGGCCGTTAAAATGAGTCATTTAGCAAACCATGACCAATTAACCGATTTACCCAACCGAATTTTATTACATGATCGCGTTGCGCATGCCTGTCAGGTATCTGTGCGTAATGGTTTTTTTGTGGCATTAATGCTAATTGATATTGATCATTTTAAATATTTAAATGATACCGAGGGACACCATGTTGGCGACCAAATCATAAAACTGGTTGCTAAACGCCTTGAATCTATTGTTGATTTAAATACGACCTTAGCCCGAGTTGGCGGGGATGAATTTGTATTATTGCTCCCCGATATTAAATCAACGTGTCATGTCGATGCTGTTGCATCTGATATTTTGTATGCAATGCATCAACCTTTTCGTGTCGATGGAAGAGAGTTTAATTTAACTATAAGCGTGGGAATTAGTATTAATCCAACTGATTCTGATTCTGCCGAATTAATGATGTCGCATGCTGATGCAGCAATGTATAAAGCCAAAGAGCACGGTAGAGATAGATTTTGTTATTTTTCAGATGACTTAGAACATGAGTTTCATCAACGTCAAAATATAGATAAGCTTTTGAGAAATGCACTTGAAAAAGACACGTTGGAAGTTCACTTTCAGCCCAAGCTTTGCCTAAAAAATAAATTAATTATAGGCGCTGAGGCGTTAGTAAGGTTAAGAGATGAGGAGGGCAGTTTTATATCGCCGTTACACTTTATTCCACTAGCCGAAGAGACAGGCTTAATAAATAAGTTGGGTCATAGCGTTTTAAAACAAAGCTGCAGAGCTGCTAAACGCTGGCTAGATAAAGGTCATCCAATTAAAGTTGCTGTTAATGTGGCGGCTAAACAATTTACAGATCCTAAATTTATAGAAAGCGTAGCGCAAATACTTGAGGATACTGAGCTTCCTAGTGGTTACCTTGAGTTAGAAGTGACAGAAAGCGCTTTAATGAGTGATTTTGATGAAACAAGTAGAATATTAAACGGGCTTTCAAACCTTGGTTTGAGCATAGCGATAGATGACTTTGGAACGGGCTATTCGAGTCTATCGTATTTAAAACTATTCCCTGTTGATGTATTAAAGATTGACCAGTCATTTGTTAAAGATATGGTTGATGATAAGCAAAGCCTAGATATAGTGAAAGCAATTACCCATTTAGCACACTCACTTAATTTAAAGATTGTTGGTGAAGGCATTGAAACTCAAGCACAGCTCGATACACTTATTTCGCTTGAGTGTGAAGAAGGGCAAGGATTTTTGTTTAGCAAAGCTTTACCTGAAAACGAATTTGAAAATCTCATTTTCTGATGGTGTAACTAGTATTTTTAAGTTTAAGATAGCTCACATTCAATTATTGTAACTTCTTATCTCCATCAATCTTAAAAATCGATTGTTTTAATCTAAACAATCAATTTTATTTAATTTCTCAATGGCCTTATTGTATTAATCAAGCCAACGCACAAGGCGTTAACTTTTTTAAATACACTAAACATAAATGAGGAATACTATGAGCACTTCATTGATTAACACAAAATTACAACCTTTCAATGCAACAGCTTACCACAATGGTGACTTTGTAGAACTCACTGAAAAAGACGTATTAGGTAAGTGGTCTATCTTTTTCTTTTACCCTGCAGATTTTACATTTGTATGCCCAACTGAATTAGGTGACCTTGCAGATCATTACGCACAGTTACAAGAAATGGGCGTAGAGGTTTACTCGGTATCAACAGATACACACTTTACGCACAAAGCTTGGCATGACACGTCAGACACTATCGGTAAAATTACTTACCCAATGATTGGCGACCCAACAGGACGCATTACACGTAACTTTGGTGTAATGATTGAAGATGATGGTTTAGCACTTCGCGGTACATTTGTAATGAACCCAGAGGGTGAAATCAAAGTTGTTGAAACGCATGATTTAGGTATTGGTCGTAGTGCCAAAGAACTTGTTCGTAAAGTACAAGCCGCACAATACATTGCCACGCATGACGGTGAAGTATGTCCTGCATCTTGGCAGCCAGGTGAAGACACATTAGCACCTTCACTAGACCTAGTTGGTAAGATTTAAACCTTACCTTCACTAAATTTAGAGTAGTACATAACTCTAATACCAGTGAGCCTACTTGGCTCACTGGGCACTCTTCCACGCCATCACTCTTTTCTAAAATTCGCACATGCACTGATGGCATGGGGGTTCTGCTGTTTTATTTTTCCGTAAGGGGCTAAGCCATGTTAGACAACAACATAAAGAACCAATTAAAAAGCCATTTTGAATCGCTGACTCAGCCTGTTGAGCTGCTTATCGCCTTGGATGACAGCAAAAAATCAACAGAAGTAGAAAGTTTAGCGAATGATTTAGCATCACTAAGCGATAAGTTTAGTGTGAGTAACAATCCAGATACTTCGGCACGCAGACCTTCAATGGTGGTGCATTCGCCACAAAAAACACCCATATTACCTTTGCAGGGGTACCTATGGGTCATGAATTTACTAGTTTAGTGTTAGCGCTATTACATACGGGGGGGCACCCTAGTAAAGCCAGCCAAGAAGATATTGAACAAATACAAACACTTGAGCAAACACTCAATTTTGAAGTGTATATTAGTTTGAGCTGCCAAACCTGCCCGCAAGTGGTTCAAGCGCTAAATACAATGGCTGCTACAAATAGCAATATCAAAGCCACCATGATTGATGGTGCTCTGTTTCAAGATGAAGTAGAACAACGAAATATATTGGCTGTACCCGCTGTTTACTTAAACGGAGAGCCTTTTAGCCAAGGGGCAATGAGCCTAACCGATATTTTAAATAAAGTTGATAGCAAAGGTGCACAGCGCCAAGCCAAAGCATTGAATGAAAAATCAGTGTTTGATGTTCTTGTCGTCGGTGGTGGGCCAGCAGGTGCTTCGGCAGCTATTTATTCTGCACGTAAAGGGCTAAATACGGGGGTGGTTGCCGATCGATTTGGTGGCCAGGTAGCTGACACATTGGCCATTGAAAACTTTATTTCGGTAAAAGCAACCGAAGGGCCAAAAATGGTGGCTCAGCTTGAAGAGCATGTTAAAGAATATGATGTTGATGTAATGCACAACCAACGCGCGGCAAATCTGCAAAAAAGCAGTAATGGATATGACATTACTTTAGAAAATGGCGCTGTATTACAAGCTAAATCACTTGTGCTAGCAACCGGTGCACGCTGGCGTGAAATGAATGTACCTGGCGAGCAACAATATAAAGGCCACGGCGTTGCATACTGCCCGCATTGTGATGGCCCATTATTTAAAGGCAAACCTGTTGCTGTAATAGGTGGCGGTAACTCAGGTATTGAAGCGGCTATTGATTTAGCTAACATTGTAGAGCATGTAACGGTGCTTGAATTTGCCGATGCGTTACGTGCCGACGAAGTACTTATTCGTAAAGCAAATAGCTTAAAAAACATTACTATTATTAAAAATGCACAAACTACTGAAGTACTCGGTGATGGTAACAAAGTAATAGGCCTTAATTATACCGATCGTGTTTCTGGAGAAAGTAAGGAGCTAGTTTTAGCCGGTATATTTGTACAAATTGGTTTGATACCGAACACCGAATGGTTAAAAGAGAGTGACCTTGAGCTTAGTCAATTTGGTGAAATACTCATTGATGCTAAAGGTGCAACGTCGTTACCAGGTATATACGGGGCGGGCGATGCGACCAATACGCCATTTAAGCAAATTATTATTGCTATGGGCGCCGGAGCAACTGCTAGCTTAGGAGCTTTTGACTACTTAATTCGCCAAACACCCGATGCAGAGCAAAATGCTGCTTAATAGCGTTTTAGCGTAAGCCTCTTGATAAAACAGCTCTCACCCATAGCTGTTTGTTCACCCAAGCCGCCCTCTCCAAAGGCGGCTTTTTTGTGTGTTATTTAAGTCGGGTAAGGCCTACTAAAATACAAACTGCGCCACCAATAAAGCCAAGCCATGCTTCTACTGGGGTTTCGCCATTGAATGCACGAGTAACTTGTGAAGCTGCAGAATCGTAAACATCATAACCCCACATACCAAGTGCTACGCCAATAACAATAAGTACAATACCAATGATTTTATTTGTCATAATGATCCTTTGTGTTTTTAGTGCAAATTAATCTGGGCGACACTCGTTGTTATAATGTGGCTACGCCCAGTCTTTTTAGTGTATTTGTAATTGCTTCTTCTATCGCTGGCAGTTTAAACGGTTTGGCTATGAACATATCCATGCCTGCTTGCTTACAGTTTAGTTTATCTTGTGAGGATGCATTAGCAGTTAACGCCACAATATAAGTTTCTTGCGAGTCACAGATACCTTGTGCCTTTAGTTGCTTAGTGGCTTCAAAACCATCCATGATAGGCATAATGCAATCCATAAAAATAAGGTCAAAATGCTTTTGTTTGCATTTTAACAGGGCATCTTGGCCGTCAATAGCAAAGTCTGATTTTATATTAAATTTATCCAGTGCTGATTCTAATACCAGGCGATTTATTTCGTTATCATCAACCACCAAAACCGAGAGCTTATTACTATGGTTATTAATAAATTTAAGGCTAGGTTTTTGTGTTTGTTGTTTACCAAGCTCAATTGGGATAGTTAAGGTAAAACATGTGCCCACGTTAACCTCACTGGTTACCTCAATTTTGCCATTCATAAAACCAACGAGCTCTTTAACTATGGCTAAGCCTAACCCGGTGCCACCTTTATTGTTGTTAGCATCAACCTCTTGGGTAAAAGGCTTAAATAATGAGTTTAAATACGTTTTACTCATGCCGCGACCCGTATCGGTTATTTTAATTGTAAGTAAAGGGCGCTTTGTATCTAATGCTAACTGTGAATCGAGAGAAACAGAACCATGCTCTGTAAATTTTAATGCGTTACTCAGTAAATTAGAGACAATTTGGCTTAATCGAGAGGTGTCGCAGTATACCCAAACATCATTAGGAATGAGGTTAGTGGCTCGTAGTTCAATGTTTTTATTGCTAAACAATACCGAATATAAAGAAACCAAATCGGTAAATACCGTTTTAAGTAGGGAGTGGTGAGGTTCCAGTTTTAATTCACCATGATTTATTTTTGAAAAGTCGAGCACTTCATTGATAATATTCAATAAAATATCAGCACTTCGCAGGGCTACTTTAATTTTTTCCGCCCGCTTGTCATAATCGTGTTCATCAATGAGTGTTGCTAACATACCCGTAATGCCATTTAACGGAGTGCGTAGCTCATGACTAATTTTTGCAAACAGCATACTTCTATCTTTTAATAGCTGTTCAGCAAGCGCTTTTTTTTGTTTTAACTCTTCGCGTAACTTTACGGCTTCAGTTATATCTTGAAAAGTACCAAATAATCGCACACATTGGCCGTTATTAAACTCGGCCTCACCAAAAGTCGACACCCAAATGCTTTGCTGTTTAGCGGTAACTATTTCCAGCTCTAAATGCCATTTATCACCCTTAGACACCGCATTTTCTACTGCTATACTAATACTATCTCGGCTTTTGCCCGCTTTATAAAACTCGATAGCGGTATTCATATCAGGAGTGAAGCCTTCTTCGGCTTGATGAATACGTCGAGTTTGTTGGCTCCAAAAAATAGTATTTTCTATTAGGTCGACTTCCCATGTACCTATATTTGCTACGTTTTCAAGCTTTAATAAAGTGTCACTATTTTTAGTGAGATTGGCTTTATCCTGATTGCGCGCCAATTCCGAGCCTAACCACTGCGCTAATAATTCAATATAATCATAGGCTTCATCGCTAAAAGGAGCGCATTCTTGAGCAGATGAAAAGTTAACAGTTCCAAATACGTCTTTGCCTATTCGTATAGGCGCACCAATGTACGCTTCTAATTGGAAATTAATATAGCATGGATGATTTGCAATACTACTTTGCGACGCATTATGAAATGCCAATGCAGAGTTGGCCGACAAGGTATGCGTGCAATAGGTGCCGTTTAATTCAAACTCTGTACCAATTGCAAGAGAATTGTCAGGGGTGATGGCATGTAAAACAATATAAGAATCATTTTTTACGCGGCTGATAATAGCTAAGTCGAGTTGAAAAACATCGAGCCCAAAAGCAAGTAAGTCTGCAATTTTTTGATCAAAGCTTAGCTGCTGATCTGAGACTATATTATGAAAGCATCGAAGAAAATTCACAAAAACCCTTAATTTATTTGGTGTGTACACAAAATTTAATGCAAAAAACACGCCTAAATTTAATCTGTTTTTTTTGCAATACGACGACGAACACATCGTTCTTTATTACATTACCCCGTTGGTTTAAAAATTAATAGCTGGAGTAAGCTGTAAATTCAAAGGTTATATCACTGTATACTTCTTATAGGTTGATTTTATAGCTTATGTTCATTTCTCACGCAACCTAGGATTACCTAAGTAAGTTTTAGCTTCATTTATGCCCATTTGATAGCCTGAATTGAGTATAGCTAGATTTTTAGTGGTGCGGCCGACTTTAAACCCTGCTGGTGGAGCAATAATATTTATTTTGCAATCCGGTGGAGCATTATGTAAAAAATTAATACTGGAATTATAGTTTTTAGAGCGCTGTAGGCTGGCCTGTGCAAGTGCAGGGGTATTTTTATAGAGTTGCTTAGTTAACCACGCTACTTTGACATCTTTTTTACGATAGCCTAAAGGTTGGGAAAGGATAACCGTTATTTCTGATGCACCCATTTCATAGGCTTTTTTTACTGGAATAGAGTCGGCAACGCCACCATCGGTCATGGCAATACCATTTATTTTTGGATAATCCCGATAAGCTATGGGTATAGCGCAAGAGGCTTTTAATTGCTCTACCATTTCGCTGCCGGTTGCTTGTAAGTAATGGGCTTGCCCAGATTCGATTGCCGTTGCAACAATATAAAAATCGTGAGGAGATTGTGTAAATTCATCGGTGTTTAAAGGAATTTCACGTACTGTTTCTTGCCAAAGCCAGTCTAAATCAAATAAGTGACCGCCTTTAACAAATCGGGGCAGGTTAATGAATTCCGGTCTACACGAATAATCAGTAATCACTTTGTAGTTTCGGGTTGCTTGTTTACATAAATAAGCCGCGACATTCGTTGCTCCAGCAGATACACCAAAATAGCTGGTAAAAGGTTGATATTGCTGTGCTAAAAACTCATCAAGTACGCCTGCGGCAAAAATACCGCGCATGGCACCGCCCTCAACCACTAATGCATGTTGGCTATTGTTCATGTTAACTTCCATCCTTTGACAATACACTCATGCTAACAAGTGTACTTGAACTGTGCGAGCATCTTTTTACTTTGATTCACTACTTTTAAATTGTTTTCTGTAGGCGGTTGGCGAAATAGAAAAAGTGGCTAAAAAATGCTGGCGAAAACTCACGCTTGATGAAAATCCTGAATCCGTTGCTACTCTATCAATAGTGTGTGAGGTTGTTTCTAACTGTTGCTGTGCTATGGCAAGTCGCTGCTCAAGTAGCCACTGTGTAAATGTTAATCCCATGGTTTTTTTGAATAAACGAGAGAAATTGCGTCGGCTCATACTGGCTTTATTTGCCAATAAGTCAATATTAAGAGGCTGGGTTACATTATTTATTGCCCAGCTAATGGCGGGCTCCAAGCGGTTGCTATCGATATTTCGGGGTAGGGGTTTTTCAATGTATTGAACTTGTCCGCCACTACGATGTGGTGCAACGACCATTCTTCTAGCTACCCGGTTAGCAATATCAGCACCGTGATCAAGGCGTAATATATGAAGGCAGCAGTCAATTGCCGCAGCTGATCCCGCCGAGGTAAATACATTATCGACATTGATGTATAGTACATCGTTATCAAAATTGACATTGGGGTATTTTTTTGCAAATTCGTCAGCCCATACCCAATGGGTGGATGCCGTTTTACCCTCTAATATTCCCGCCTCTGCTAATACAAAAGCACCTAAACAAAGGCCAACAATTCGTGCTCCACGTGCATGTGCGTTATTAATTGCATTTAGTAATGCTGCAGGCACTACAGTGTCTGGATCGCACCAAGCAGGAACAATCACTGTGTCAGCATCAGCAATTATAGATAAGTTTTTGTTAATGGTTATAGGAAAACCAGAAAGCGTGTCGACTAGGCCAACGTGTTCGGTACAAACTTCAACATTATAAGGACGTGCGTCTGTACGGTCTAAATCTTCACCAAAAATACTACACGGAATTGATAAGTGAAATAAGCTGATATTGTTATAAGCAATAATGGCAACGTTGTGCGCGGGTTTAATGTTCATTTTGGCCTAATATCATCGAATGTAGTCCTGAGAGACACTATTGGTGGCAAACTATAAAGTATATTCTGGTTGTATACAAACGTGGCAACAAGACAGCTGTGCTGCGTTATTTGTTTTCAATTGATTATAAAGGGTAAAAATATGACAACAACACTACGTGAATTAAATGGCCTTAGCGATACACCAGCATCGCTTTCAAACGCGACACTTATACTCGTTGATTATCAAAATACTTATACGCAAGGTGTGATGGAGCTAGAAGGCTGGGAAGGTGCCCTAAATAATGCTAAGAATTTACTTGCAGATGCGCGTGCAGCGGGAACTAATATTATTCATGTAGTTCACGATGGTGGTCAGGGTTCGCCTTATGATGTAAACGCCGAGATAGGTCAAATACACAGCAGTGTGGCGCCGATTGACGGTGAGAGTATTATTGTTAAAAAAGCACCAGATAGCTTTGTAGGCA
>NZ_BADW01000022.1:0-40772 GCF_000241165.1 Pseudoalteromonas sp. BSi20439 | reverse complement strand
CTGATAGCTCTTTAGAAGGATTTGTTTATGAAACTCGAAGATATTCGTCGTGAATACCTGCAAGATGCGCTCAGTGAAGACAACTTGCTTGATGATCCGTTTAAGCAGTTTGAAACTTGGCTTGAGCATGCTGTTGGTAGTAACTTGCCTGATCCTACAGCTATGGTCGTCGCTACGGTCGATGAAACCGGTCAGCCTTCACAGCGTATTGTGTTGCTAAAGCATTTAGATGATAACGGTTTTGTGTTTTTTACTAATACCGGTTCACGTAAAGCACAAGAACTTAAAGGCAATAATAAAATTTCCTTGCACTTTCCATGGCACCCTATGGAGCGTCAAGTAATTGTGTATGGTGAAGCGCAGCCATTACCTACAGCGGCAGTCGCTAAATACTTTTTATCTCGCCCTAAAGAAAGTCAATTAGCCGCATGGGCGTCGCAACAAAGCCGTCCAGTTTCATCGCGCAAGGTGCTAATGGAGACCTTTGCCAACATGAAAAACAAATTCGCTAAAGGCGAAATTCCGCTCCCTGATTTTTGGGGCGGGTATTGTGTTGTGCCGCAAAAAATCGAGTTTTGGCAAGGCGGAGCGCATCGTCTGCATGATCGCTTTATGTATCAGCGTCAGGCCGATAATAGCTGGCAAATAACGCGCTTAAACCCTTAGTTGGCCGCTAGCTTTGCAATTTATAGACTCACACTGTCATCTCGATTTTAGTGAGTTTGATACAAACCGCGAATCACTCATTAATGCCTGTGTAGCAAAGGGCGTTAGACAATTTATTGTGCCAGGTATTAGCTTGGCGCAATCTCAAAAATTACTTGAGTTTAAAGCAACCTACCCACAAGTCAGCATAGCGGCAGGGCTACATCCTTATTTTTTAGCGCAACATCAGCAATCGCACTTAGAATCGCTGTATAACTTTGCTAAAACAAACAAAACTCAGCTGGTGGCTATTGGGGAGTGCGGGCTCGATCGCAGTATTTCCAATCTTGAAAAACAAACTTTTCTGTTTGAGCAACAAATAGCGCTTGCTAATGAGCTTGAGTTACCGCTGATTGTGCATCACAGGCAAAGCCATGATTTAATAGCGCAATCGTTTAAGCGTTGTAGGCCAAAAAATGGCGGTGTGATCCATGCTTTTTCAGGCTCAATACAACAAGCACAGTATTATATAAAAATGGACTTTAAGCTTGGAGTGGGTGGGGTTATAACCTATAAACGGGCTGCTAAAACACGTGCGGTTGTAGCAAAGCTTGAGCCACAGCATTTAGTGCTTGAGACTGATTCACCTTCAATGCCGCTAAATGGTTATCAAGGGGAAATAAATACCCCTCTGCATATTCCTAACGTGTTTAATACGCTTCATAGTTTAAAACCAAATAGCGATAAATATCGATTAGCTGAGCAGCTTTATGATTCGTGCTCTGAGGTTTTTTGTATATAGCGATTTACTTGCCAGCGTTTTAACCCTCGGCCTAATTGCCAAGTAAAAATACAGGCAATCACTAGCATAAGTAATACTTGGCGACCTAAATCGTGAAAATGATTATGGCTTGAAGATACCGCAGCACGCGTTAAATAGGTAATAGATACAAAGCCAATAGGGCGATTGTCGTCAGAAATAACTTGTTCAACAAACGGTGTTTTTAACTTACTAATGCCAGGCGATGAGTCTGGTAGTAAGCCATATACATGATGTGATTGCCAGTTATCGCTGCTTGCAAGCACTACACCTTGTTTATCATAAATGGTGGCTGAAAGAACAAACTCATCTTTACTAATATTGTTGCACAAGGTGGTGAGCTGCGATTTGTTTTTCTCTATCAGCGGGTTTTTGGCATTCAGTGCCATAAACTGAGTGAGTGACTTGGCTGCACTATTAGCACTATCATACAGTAGTTGATGGCTTTGAAAGCTACTGTTTATTCCTACCCAGCTTAATAATACAAAGCAGCCAGCGGCCAATAATAAACGAATTAAACGCTTTTTTTGCGAGGCTGTAAGTGGATTTTTAAGATGGTTATTTTTCATAGTCACCGTTTATGCTGCTGACAGCATTTTGATTTGATGTTACAACTACACTATAACCCTAAATCCCCCCTGATGGCGAATTTTGTATCTCATATCCTTATTATCAATGAGCTAAATGTCAGGAAATATAAACGGAGATCCCATGTCGAACGCGAACATGGCACAGCAAAGCGCTGAGCTATTATCATCATCACTTATTCTTAATAAGTGGTTTAGCTACCAACAAGGTGTTTTTACACCACTAAATACAACACCGAACAGAAACCAAGGGCTATTTGGTATTGCATTTGGCGGTGACTTTAATACGCAGCATATTAATAGCATTATTGAATTTTTTGCGGCTCACCAGCAAAATGTAACAGCAATTTGTCAATATCAGCCAGATTTAGGGTTATCTCCGGCATTGTGCTTCTACATAGAAAATGCAGAGCGCGCAATAAATCCTCTCGAACTTCAAACTTTTGCAAATACCTTGGCATGCCAGTTAGTGCAAGTTACCACCCCTCCTGACTTACAAAAACCGGGATTATTGGTAATGGATATGGATTCAACAGCCATTACTATTGAGTGTATTGATGAAATTGCACGTTTGGCTAATGTATACGACGAGGTTGCCAGCGTGACCGCGCAGGCAATGGCAGGCAAGCTTGATTTTAGTGAAAGCTTATACCAACGTGTTGCTAAGCTTGAAGGCATTGAAAAGAGTTTAATTGATGAGCTTAAAAGTACACTGCCTTTAATGCCGGGAATTAAAGCGTTATGCCAAATTTTAAAACACCACGATTGGTATTTAGCGATTGCATCGGGCGGTTTTGTGCCGTTTGCTGAGCGAGTGCAGGAGCTGATTAATTTAGATGAAGTGCATGCCAATGTGCTTGAATTTAAAGACGATAAACTAACAGGTAAGGTGTTAGGTGGGATTGTTGATGCTGAGCAAAAAGCGGTTGTTTTAAATGCCTTACAACAAAAACTGGGGCTTGAAAAAAGTCAAACTGTTGCCATTGGTGATGGCGCAAACGATTTAAAAATGATGGCTCATGCTGGCTTAGGCGTTGCTGTGCATGGTAAACCTAAAGTAGTTGAACAAGCCCAAGCTGCTATATGCCAAGGCTCGTTATTACAACTGTTATATATGCTGGCGGTTCCGCTAAACCCATCACAGGTTTAACGTAAACGGTTTAACCAAATTAGTTTGCGCCTAGACATTTGCTCAACCTGTTGTTGGTTGAGCGATAAATGCTCAAGCGCTTCATTACTTACATCAATAATGTCGCCAACACCTGATACAGACCACAAGGCATCCTCTAAGTCTTTGGCTTTGTGAATTGCGTATTGGCTTACGTATTTTAGCTCGTTTGCTAAGTAATCAGTATCGAGTCGACCAGTACGTGAAATATATAAACGCATTATAAAAACCAGTTCAGACTTCAGCCCTTTACTTATTTGCTGCTTAAACTCGCTGCAGTCAGTACCTAAAACACATTGACTGGTAATAGCATCGGCTATATTTTCTTTTTTAGGATCGAAGTTAATTACCAAACTAAACTCTAACGGTGGATCTTGGCGGGTGCGATCTTTAATATTAGGTGTGATCACATCAATTATGTGTGCTTTAGTAATAATATTCGATAAGTCTGTTTGAGCATTTAACAGAGCAAAGTTTTGCAAAATAACATGTAATGGGCTTGGGTATAAACCAAATCCCATGGCGCCAATTTCGAAATGTGCCATTGATTTATGTAGATAAATTGGGAACTGACACAGCGTTTTGGTCACCATATTTCTGAGTGCCGTAGAAAGCCCGGGTACTTTAGGTGACTCTTCAGCTACTTTTAATTTTTGTTTATTACTATTAATTAAAAGGGTAAAAAAATCGACCCCAGTATGAGGTGAGCCTTTATCTACATGCGCTTTCAAATTAATAGTAGTCAGCGATTTGCTTACTGCCATTACTTCATACTGAATGTGGCTGAGGGAATAACTTTTGGTAATTTTTTGCAAATCGGGAAATGATAACGAAACAATATCGCCTTTTTTAAAGTTCACTTCTTGATTGCACTCTAGCTGTAAGCCAAATATTGAAAAATCACGGGTATGCCCATGTAGTACCGCATCACGGGTATTAATTACCACATTAGTTTTGTATAAATAGCGCTTATTAGAGCGAAGATTTACATATTCTAGAGGCACAGTATTTAGCTCAGGAGGAGATTCATGCTTACTGTGGCCAAAAAACTTCAGCTTGTTAGCTAAGGCCTTATTAAACTCGTAATGTTGATAATGCTGTTGTTCATGTTTATTACCTACTTGGGTAAGCAGCATTAAATATTTTACGTCTTTTATAGCGCCCTCAACACGCGGTGAAGGCGGCTTGTTTAGTTTTTCAATATTTTTACCCAACGAGTTAGGTAAAGATAAAGGAATATAAGCATCCTCAGTGTGACTTGGCATTAGTTGTAATTTAAAGCAGCGCCAACTGTCTCTGCGGCTACCAAAACCAAAAAATAACGCTTTTAATTGTGCGTGTTGCTCAAGCTCGGAACGAGTTGCTGAGTAGTAATAAATTTTTCCTGCAGAGACATGAGTAAAGGTATATAAGTACTCTTCTTTTACAGCCACTGGTTTTAGTGCCAAGGTACGAATGCGTTTATGGTTTAACACACTGTATAGGCAAGATTTTTTGCCTTCGTCAGTAAAGTAACGCTGAATAAATAAACTGTTTTCGGTGGTTAAGCTCAGGCTCGGATAATAAACGCCGTTTTTCTGGCTAATAAAAACATATAGAGAATTAACCCTAGGGATGTAATATTGTTCATACCCCTTAGAAATAACCGCATCAAGGGTGTTATCTAAGTTCACTTTATAACGGCGTTTATTACCATGAATAAAGCTTTCTAAAAACCGATCAAACGCGCTGTTATTTTCTTCAAATGTACGTTTTAAGCGGATATGATTAAATTCATCTGAGGTGTTTTCTATCGCCACAACTTCATATTTAACACCACTTTTAAGGCCTAACTGAAAGTCTTGCTCTAAGCCTACTAAGTGCATAGTAATAGGCTGACCTTTTTTTAAGCTATATCGCGACGCCAACTTAATTTTACAGCCACTGAGAGAAATATCAGAGGTGCTAGCGTCAATTTTTGCTTGCCTGTCATACTCAATGGTAATTTTTATTGAGTAATTCATTCGCTCTTCACTACGACTTTCATAGGCTGCAAACTTAATAACATTGGTAGTTAGCTTGCGTTGCGGTTCTACTTTTTTTGCTGTGGTTGATTGCTGTTGTAATACCCGATAATTATTGTCGGTATTCATTACCGCTTCGTAAACTGCCAGGGTGTAGCCTTTATGTTGCTTTATTGCCGCTTCGAATACTTCAATTGCGTTGTCATCCATAAAGTGTTGCTTGTTTTTGTATTCATAAGGCTTTACTTGGCCGTTGACTAAACCACGTAGATCAATAAAGCGGTCTATCGGCTGAGATAAACGAGACATTTCCATTTTTATTAAAAACTGCTCGGGTTTAGTTAACTCGGTAGTTTTTGACTTGAAAATGAGATCAAACTTAGCATTTCCCAAATACTGTTTTAATTCATTTACAAGCGCTTCATGCTTAAGCAATACGTCTTCAGCCATTTATAAATCATCACCGTCTAATTTAAAAAGTAGGTATACTTTTGCAACCATTTATTAGAGTATTTAATAAATAGAATCTCGCAAAACCGTCAAATGCGGCCTCGATACTCTGCGTAACTATACTTGTGTTTAACCTGAACTCCGGATAATTAAATCCATCTCAAGCAGCTATTTTCAGCGCTAACTGCGTTTAATTTACTTGCAATAGACTAGAGTTATTGACGCGTAATTTCGCCTTGTTTCACTAAAAATCTCTAGCTAGAGAATAATAAGCACAAATATCTTTTTGATTCAACATGTTAGTAAATATCTTAACCAAAGTTTAGGTTATTTATTGTTATTTTCTAATAGCCAATTAATTGGCAAGGGTTTATTAGTTTTTTAAAGCAAGAAACATGCCTTAAAGTGGACTAAGTGAAACTACATTAATATAGTATCAGTGTGAGACTAAATGCGCTGTTCCACAAGACGTTGTTGCTAAGACAAAGCCTGCAATGGCAAAATAAGCGCTTAACACTGTGTATTTCAAAATAAAGAATAGTAGGTAAGATTTTAAATGGCTAAAGCGGCAAAAGTAGAGTTTGTTTGTACAGAATGTGGCATGAACTATCAACGTTGGCAAGGTCAGTGTCGCTGTGGCGCATGGAACACTTTAGCAGAGTTCAAACCTTCTGCAGGGCAAAACAAAAAGGTAGCTGCTCGTGCCAGTGTAGGTGGCTATGCTGGTGGCATTGGTGGTGGCTCTAAAAAAATTAATGATGTAGCTACCGCAGAGGCTGAAAAACAGCTTACCGAAATTGGTGAACTTGACCGTGTGTTAAGTGGCGGTGTAACCACCGGCTCAGTTAATATTATTTCTGGTGATCCAGGGGCGGGTAAAACAACACTACTATCTGATTTGGTGGCAAGAATGTCTCAGCGTATGCCATCACTTTACTGTACTGCGGAGGAGTCATTATCCCAGTTTAAAAACAGGGTTAATCGGTTAAAACTAAATTACAACGAAGATGAACTCTATTTATTGTCAGAAACCAGTGTTGAAACCATTATTGAAGAGCTTGATAAAAACAAAATTAAGTTTGCCGTTATCGACTCTATTCAAGCTGTTGTCACCGATACCGCTAATGGCAGCCCAGGTTCACCTTCTCAGGTAAAAAGTGCAGCTCAGGCATTAACTCAATATTGTAAGCAAAACGACGTGACTATGTTTATTATTGCTCACGTAAATAAGAATAATGAAATAGCTGGCCCGCAAACCTTAGTACATATAGTTGATGCACTGTTACATATTGATACCAATGATGGTCAAGTGCGTACTCTGCGTGCTAATAAAAATCGCTTTGGTGATATAGACACCGTCGGCATTTTTAAAATGTGTGAACGCGGTATGCTCAGTGTGGATAACCCCAGTGAAATTTTCTTATCGGGTTCAACCACTGAATCACCGGGGTCGACAATTACCTGTATCCGTAAAGGAAATCGTAATTTACTGCTAGAAATTCAGTGTTTAACCACTGAAACCGAAGCAGAGTTTCCACAGCGAGTATGTGTTGGTTTAAATATGAACCGGATCAAAATGCTCACCGGTATTTTACGTAAGCACACCAAAACTAAAATATTCCACGATACGTTTTTTAATATTGTCGGTGGTTTAAAAATTGATGAATCAGAAACCTGTATTGACTTAGCGCTTGTTACTGCACTTTTGAGTAGTTTAAACGAATTCGTTGTTCCACGAACCACCTGTATTATGGGGGAGTTAAGTTTAAATGGTGATGTACGCCCAATCGACAGTGGTGTGCCCCGTGTTAAAGAAGCGGCGCAACATGGGTTTACTGAAATATTTATCCCATTTCGTAACTACCATAAATCCATGGAAGGGCTGGGCGCTAAAATAACGCCAGTTAAAACCGTGCACGAACTACTTAGTTTAATAAATTAACACACAAAAAAGTGCTTAACGACTCATGTTCTCAATGTTAGTCTTGCAAAAGCCACTTATATAAAGAGTTGAATAAGGAAATAACATGAAAAAATTAGTGATTGCAGCCGCGATTATTGCTGCAGGTGTGGGTGGCGTAAGCTATGCAAACTATGTAGCAACACAGGAGGTACGTGCTGAGGTTGATAAGCAGTTGGCTTTGGTTAGCGAACAAACAGGTGCCAGCTTTAACTACGCAGAGTTATCGGCGAGTGTTATTTCAAACAGTGTTGCCATTAGTAACATAGAAGTGACCAGCCCTGAGGGGAAAAATATTGCCACGGTTGAGCATGTTGAAGTGATTGGTTACGAAACCGATAAAATATCGCCACATACCGCTTTTACACTAAAGAACTTCCAATTTGATAAAAGCTTTGTCGATACACTTCCAGCAGATACTAATGCACAACTTGCCTCGGCCAGCTATGATTTACACTCATCATTAGATTACGATGAACAATCTGGTAACAGCGATATAGTTGTTAAATTACACGCCAACGATATTGCCAGCATTGATATGAATATGGGGTTGGCTAACTCTAAAGCGCTTATGGATGCTTCGCTTGAAATAAGCAAAGCTCAGCAAGCTGCAGGTAATACACCGCTTACTTATGAGCAAGAGCTACAACAGCAAACACTTATTATGCAAGCAATGAGCAAGTTAGAGCCACGCACTATGAGTGTAATGCTCGATAACCAAGGTGAGTTAAGTACTTTGCTAGAAAGTGAATTAGCCAAACAAGGTATGACACTAGAGCAGATGCAAATGATGCTAGCTCAACAGTTACAGCAAGCGCCGGTAACCGAAGAAATAGCGCAAGCATTAACTGACTTTGCTAAAGGTCTAAATTCGCTTAGTGTCTCAGCTAAACTACCTGAAGGTAAAACCATGATGGAAGTAAATAAGCAGCTAATGATGTTAGCAGGGCAACCCGAAGAGCTGGTTAAGTTTATAAATTTAGAAGTAAAAGGCAAATAATAGAATAAGTTGCCAGCTTCCAGTTTAATGTAAAAAGCCGTACTTGATTATTCAAGTACGGCTTTTATTATTTTAGCTGATAGCTGATAGCTGATAGCTGATAGCTGATTACTTAGTGCAGAATACGAGCTCTAATTGTGCCTTCAACTGCACTAAGTTCTTTTAGTGCTACTTCAGATTGATCGGTATCTACGTCAATAACCACGTAACCAATTGCTTCATCCGTTTGTAAGTACTGCGCGGCAATATTAATACCGTGCTGAGCAAACGCTTGGTTAATTTGCGTTAGCACGCCAGGGCGGTTGTGATGCACGTGTAACAAGCGGCTGCGGTTGGCAAGTTCTGGCAGTGATACTTCAGGGAAGTTAACTGCAGTAATGGTTGAGCCATTATCTGAGTACTTAGCAAGCTTACCTGCTACTTCAATACCAATGTTTTCCTGTGCTTCTTGAGTTGAGCCCCCAATGTGCGGCGTTAAAATAACGTTGTCGAATTCACGCAGTGGCGAAATAAACTCTTCATCATTCGATTTAGGTTCAACTGGGAATACATCAATGGCTGCACCGCTAAGTTTCTTCTCTGTGAGTGCTTCAGCTAGGGCGTCAATGTCAACCACAGTACCGCGAGAAGCATTGATTAAAATAGCGCCTTGCTTCATTACCGCCAATTCAGCCGTGCCAATTAGGTTTTTAGTTTGCGGAGTTTCTGGAACATGTAAGCTAATAATATCAGCACGTTGCAACAGCTGCGTTAAGTTATGTACTTGTGTGGCATTACCTAAAGACAGTTTGTCTTCAATGTCGTAATACTCCACGTTCATACCAATATTTTCAGCCATAATGCCCAACTGAGTACCAATGTGGCCGTAACCAATAATACCTAAGGTTTTACCGCGCGCTTCAAACGAGCCGTTGGCTGTTTTTAACCAACCGCCGCGGTGGGCAGCGGCATTACGCTGAGGAATACCACGTAATAACAGCAGTATTTCACCAAGTACAAGCTCAGCTACAGAGCGGGTATTTGAAAACGGGGCATTAAATACCGCAATACCGCGCTCACGTGCTGCGTTTAAATCTACTTGGTTTGTACCAATACAAAAGCAACCTACAGCGACTAGCTTTTCAGCTGCGTTTAATACAGATTCGTTAATATGAGTACGAGAACGAAGCCCTACAAAGTGCACATCTTTAATACGCTCTATAAGTTCGTCCTCTGGCAACGATGTTTTAACGTAGTCGATATTGCTATAACCGTTACGTTTTAGCGTTTCAACAGCGCTTTGGTGAACACCTTCAAGCAAGAGAATTTTAATTTTGTCTTTTGCTAACGATACCTTACTCATAACCATATCCTATTTAATTTGTGGCCCATTTTTAGTGCCGATAATTACTTTATCAGCACCGCGCTCTGCAAATAGGCCGTTGGTGACTACGCCAACAATTTGATTTATTTGTGTTTCAAGCTGTTTAGCATGGGTAATTTTTAAATTATGTACGTCTAAAATAACGTTGCCGTTATCGGTTACAACACCGTGGCGATACACAGGGTCACCGCCAAGTTTTAATAATTCGCGGGCAACATAGCTGCGCGCCATCGGAATAACTTCAACCGGCAGTGGGAAGTCTCCTAAGGTATCGACTAGTTTTGTATCATCAACAATGCATACAAACTGTTTTGCTACTGCTGCCACTATTTTTTCGCGGGTAAGCGCCGCACCGCCGCCTTTGATCATTTCATTTAAGGCGTTAATTTCATCTGCGCCATCTACGTATACGTCGAGTGCTGCTACATCGTTAAGCTCAAACACTTCTATGCCAAGCTCTTTTAAGCGCGCTGTAGATGCTTCTGAACTTGATACTGCGCCAACGATGGTGTCTTTAACTGTGCCTAGGGCATCAATAAAGTGATTAACGGTTGAGCCTGTACCTACACCTACTATGGTGTTTTCTTTTACAAACTCGAGTGCAGCCCACGCAGCTGCTTTTTTTAATTCATCTTGTGTCATTGTTGTCTGCTCATTGGTGTCAAAATAGCTGTTAGTTTACAAGATTAGTTGTTACCAACAGTAGGTTTTATCGGGTGTTATGATCGTTTTTAGTGGTACATCCCACGATTCAATCGGTAACTCATCGACTTGTTGGCACGCATGTGCGAGGCCAATAAGTTGCGGTTGTTGCCAGTGTTGTTCGTATAAACGTGCCAATGTTCTATCGTAAAACCCACCTCCCATTCCAAGGCGATTACCAAATTTATCAAATGCCACTAATGGCATTAAAACGTAATCAAGCTCAGGTAATGGGCATATTTGAGAGCAATTCAGCTTAGGCTCCAAGATACCATAGCGATTTGCTCTCATGGGTGAGTTTTTTTCATAGCGTTGAAATAGTAAATTAGCCCCATTAAATGGATGGATTATGGGCAGGTAAATAGCCTGGCCAGTGTTCCATAATTCATTAATTAACAATGAGGTATCTAATTCTCCATCATTACTTAAATAAAGCGCGATATGGCTTTTTTTGGCCGAATTTACGCTTTTTAAGTGTTGAATAAAATTCACTTTAAGCGATTCGGCGGCTAATTCTTGCTGGTTTTTTGATAGGTTATTACGTGCTTTACGAATATCGTGTCTTATTTGTGCGCGATTATTACTCATTAAATAACTTAACCGTAATTAAAAAGAGAATAAATTAGGAAATAATAAGTACATAGCAAGTACAATAAGCAATATTACGGCTGTAGAAATCAGCGAATATAAAACAAGGTTGCCGCGTTTTTTGGGCTCAGTAGAGAGAGGCTCATCAAGCATTAAATCGTCATCTTCCCATACTTCATTATTTTCATCAGGTAATGATAATTCAACTTCAGGGAGGCGTTGCTCAATATCTTCTAGTTTTTCTTCAAGGCGAATTAGGCTACTGGTAATGTAATCTAGGGCGTCAAATAAGCGCTGATCTCGTTGGCTGTCGTAAGCTGTTTGAGACGCCGTTTGTGTAGCCGCAGTTTGCTGAAGTTTACTTTTAATCCCAAGCGTTGAAAGTAACTTGGCTTGCTTGAGTGCTTTATCTTTAGGGCATGGGGCAAATAACGGTTTGCCATTAAAAAATGCAGCCACCTTCTCTGGCGAGGTTTTCAGCTTTTCTGTCAGTGCAGTGGTTACTGCCTGGCTGTCTGCGCCTTCTGCAAGTCCTACAAATATAACACGAAAATTGTCGGCCATTTTTTATCCCTAATACGCTTTATTGTATAAGCAGAGTATATACCTAAAATGTTAAACAGTTCGAGACTGTTTTACGACTAACTTAGTGCACATAGCAAAACGGCCCTAAAAAGGGCCGTTTAAATATTAGCTAAGTGGCTTATAGCCCAGCTGCTGCGCGAAGTGCGTCTGCTTTATCTGTGCGTTCCCATGGGAATTCGTCACGACCAAAGTGGCCATAAGCCGCTGTTGGAAGGTAAATAGGGCGCTCAAGGTCAAGCATTTGAATTAGGCCGTAAGGGCGTAAGTCAAAGTGTTCACGAATAAGTTCGATTAAACGCGCTTCTTCTAATTTACCAGTACCAAATGTTTCAACACTGATAGAAGTAGGCTCTGCAACGCCGATAGCGTAAGACACCTGAAGTTCACATTTATCGGCAAGACCTGCAGCAACAATGTTTTTAGCAACATAACGTGCAGCATAAGCCGCTGAACGGTCAACTTTTGATGGATCTTTACCAGAGAAAGCACCACCACCGTGACGAGCCATACCACCGTAAGTATCTACAATGATTTTACGACCAGTTAAACCACAGTCACCCATTGGGCCACCAATAACAAAACGACCCGTTGGGTTAATGAAAAATTTAGTTGCGCTAGTAATAAGCTCAGCAGGAAGTACTGGCTTAATAATTGTTTCCATTACCGCTTCTACTAAGTCATTTTGCGATACATCTTCGCTGTGCTGAGTAGAAAGTACAACGGCATCAATACCTACTGGCTTGCCATTTTCGTATGCAAATGTAACTTGTGATTTTGCATCTGGACGTAACCAGTTAAGCTCGCCGCTTTTACGAACTTCAGCTTGACGCTGCACTAAACGGTGAGAATAAGTAATTGGAGCAGGCATTAATACTTCAGTTTCGTTACATGCGTAACCAAACATTAAGCCTTGGTCGCCAGCGCCTTGTTCTTCAGGGCTTGTACGATCAACACCTTGGTTGATGTCTGGAGACTGTTTACCAATCGTGTTTAAAATTGCACACGAATCGGCATCAAAGCCCATATCTGAGTGTGTGTAACCAATTTCACGTACTGTTTTACGTGTAATTTCTTCGATATCAACCCATGCGCTAGTCGTGATTTCACCACCAACCATAACCATACCGGTTTTAACGTAAGTTTCACACGCTACACGGGCATGAGAGTCTTGCTCTAGGATAGCATCAAGTACCGCATCAGAAATTTGATCGGCGATTTTATCCGGATGACCTTCAGAAACAGATTCAGAAGTAAATAAATGTTTTGCCATTGTAATTATGCTCACAAATATTGCGCTTCACAAACGTCGGTATTAGCGCTAAAAAATTAAGGCGCGTATTTTATCTAAAACAAGCGAACTTGCATAGTTTTTTTACGCCTAGACGTCTAAATAAAATATCTAATAGTAAATGGTTCTTAAAAAATATTCATAATGTCCTATTTTTATGGGTTTTTAATTGCACACAGCCCCTACAATAAGTAAGAATGGAGGTATATAAATACCCGCGCAAATACATATAAAGGTAGGAGAATTCATGCCATCTCGCAAAGAACTTGCAAATGCTATTCGCGTCTTGTCAATGGACGCAGTACAAAAGGCCAAATCTGGTCACCCTGGAGCCCCTATGGGCATGGCTGATATCGCAGAAGTATTATGGCGCGATTATCTTAAACATAACCCAACAAATCCAGAGTGGGCTGACCGAGATCGATTTATACTCTCAAATGGTCACGGTTCAATGCTAATTTATTCTCTATTGCATTTAAGTGGTTATGATTTACCACTGGACGAAATTAAAAACTTCCGCCAAATGCACTCTAAAACGCCAGGCCACCCAGAATATGGATATGCGCCAGGAATCGAGACTACTACGGGTCCATTGGGTCAAGGGATCACAAATGCCGTAGGTATGGCAATTGCTGAAAAAGCATTAGCCGCTCAATTTAACCGTGAAGGCCATGACATTGTTGATCACCACACTTACGCATTTATGGGTGATGGTTGTTTAATGGAAGGTATTTCTCATGAAGCCTGTTCGCTTGCTGGCACATTAGGCCTAGGCAAGTTAGTGGCATTTTGGGATGACAACGGCATTTCAATCGACGGTGAAGTTGAAGGCTGGTTTAGCGATGACACACCTGCACGTTTTAAAGCATACGGCTGGCATGTAATTAGCGACGTTGATGGCCACGACAGCGATGCTGTAAGTGCTGCAATTAGCGAAGCAAAAAGCGTGACCGACAAACCAACGCTAATTTGTTGTAAAACAGTAATTGGTTATGGCTCACCTAATAAATCAGGTAGCCACGACTGTCATGGCGCACCACTAGGTGATGACGAAATTAAAGCATCTCGCGAGTTCTTAGGTTGGACGGGTGATGCATTTGAAATCCCTGCTGACATTTACGCACAGTGGGATAACAAAGAAAAAGGCCAACAGCTTGAAGCA
The DNA here is from genome assembly GCF_000241165.1 of Pseudoalteromonas sp. BSi20439. Lineage (NCBI taxonomy): Bacteria > Pseudomonadati > Pseudomonadota > Gammaproteobacteria > Alteromonadales > Pseudoalteromonadaceae > Pseudoalteromonas > Pseudoalteromonas sp. BSi20439. The sequence continues at coordinate 26,451 of NZ_BADW01000022.1, read as the reverse complement.
AGCTGGGATGAAAAATTTGCCGCATACGAGCAAGCCTTCCCAGAGCTAGCAGCAGAATACAAACGCCGTACAAATTCAGATTTACCCGCTGATTGGGCTGAAAAGTCACAAGCGTATATTGAGCAGTTACAAGCAAACCCAGCAAACCCAGCATCACGTAAAGCATCACAAAATGCATTAAACGCGTTTGGTCCGTTACTACCTGAGTTTATGGGTGGCTCTGCCGATTTAGCAGGTTCAAACTTAACAATTTGGGATGGCTCTAAAGGCTTAACATGCGATGATGCAAGTGGTAACTACATTTACTACGGTGTACGTGAGTTTGGTATGTCGGCAATTATGAACGGTATTGCACTTCATAAGGGCTTTATTCCTTACGGTGCAACGTTCTTAATGTTTATGGAATACGCACGCAACGCGGTACGTATGGCTGCATTAATGAAGCAACCAAGCATTTTTGTATACACGCACGATTCAATTGGTTTAGGTGAAGATGGTCCAACTCACCAACCAGTAGAGCAAATTGCCAGCATGCGTTTAACGCCTAACCTTTACAACTGGCGCCCATGTGACCAAGTTGAGTCGGCAATTGCGTGGCAACAAGCTATTGAACGTAAAGACGGTCCTACATCATTAATCTTTACTCGCCAAGGCTTAGAGCAACAAGCACGTGATGCACAGCAATTAAGCGACGTTAAAAAGGGTGGTTACATCCTAAGTTGTGACGGCAACCCAGAGCTTATTCTTATTGCTACCGGCTCTGAAGTACAACTAGCGCAAGACTCTGCGAAAGAGCTACGTGCGCAGGGTAAAAAAGTACGTGTTGTATCTATGCCGTGTACTGATGCGTTTGAAGATCAATCGCCTGAGTACAAAGAAAGCGTATTACCAGCAAGCGTTTCACGTCGCGTAGCGATTGAAGCGGGTATTGCTGATTACTGGTACAAGTACGTCGGCCTAAATGGTGCTGTAGTCGGTATGACTACTTTTGGTGAATCAGCTCCAGCTAACGAGCTATTTGAATTCTTCGGCTTCACCGTAGAAAACATCGTTAACAAAGCAAACGCATTGTTTTAAGCAACTGCTTTAACATTTAAAAGCCCGCGCTGTGTAAACAGGGCGGGCTTTTTTATGAGTTATACTTTTATCACTTCCTCTAAAGCGCAGCGTCTCTTCGTCCTCTTTGTGCATAAATTACCAAAAGATCTGTTCGAAGCTCGTAGCCCGTTGCTCGAAGCAAATTTCCCTATAAAATCGTTAATTTTTTAACCTTTTGGCTTCTAAATGAGTAATTTTCAAAGCACTTAACTTGCAAGCCTTTCTCGTATCAGGCACTGTGAGCATAATTAAAATTATAAACTTAAATAAACAGGAGTGAGGATGTCTCAGTTTGATAATGTAAGTGTCGTTAAACAGGCCAACGTATATTTTGACGGTAAAGTATCGAGTCGTACCGTGGTATTTGGTGATGGCAGTACAAAAACATTAGGTTTTATGCAACCCGGTGAGTTTGAATTCGCAACCAGTAAAAAAGAATTGATGGAATTAAATGGCGGCCAATGGGAAGTGTTACTGCCAGGTGAGAGTGAATGGCAAACAATGTCGGCAGGTGAATCATTTAACGTAGATGCTAATGTTAAATTCCAAGTAAAAGTCGCTGACTTTGCAGATTACTGTTGTTCATACACCGAATAAATATATAGTTGATTAAATTATCAGCACTTCTGAAAGGCCGCTATCACGCGGCTTTTTGCATACTTAATGCTAAATGAATGATCTAAATCAGGTGCGGTAATAAATAATTGCTAAATTTAGCTATTTTCTCTTGTGTTAATTCGTTTAGCCCCCAATACTAACTATGAGGTAACATAAAAAAGGATACCCTATGAAAATTAATCTTTCTGGTCACCATGTTGACGTTACTGATTCTATTAAAGAACACATTAACGAAAAGTTTTCTAAAATTGAGAGTCATTTTCCATCATTGATAGCGCTCGACATTATTCTTTCAAAAGAGCATCACAAGTTCCAAGCAGAAATTAGTACAAATTATGAAGGTGCGCGAATATCAGTTAAAGGGGAAAACGAGGTTATGTACCCAGCCATTTCAAGCGCAGCTAAAAAACTCGATGCCGCACTAAAGCATCGTAAAGGGCAAATAAAAGCAAACTTACATGAAAAGCCTGTAAGTACCACACCTGAAATAGCACACGAAATCATCCAAGAGATGGATTTAAATTAATAACTAACAATGTGTTATTTTTAAAAAGAGCCTAAGGGCTCTTTTTTATTGCCTTTAAATTAGGTAAGTTATGCATTCACACAGTTTATTGATGATTAAAATTAATAATAAAAGCACATAACACACCAAATTTGAGAAGTTAATGCAGTACACACAAAGCACATGGAAGTCTCGGTTAGGGGCGCTCGGCCCAGGTATTTTAATGGCCACCGCTGCCATTGGTGGCTCACACTTAGTTGCATCGACCCAAGCTGGCGCATTATTTGGCTGGCAGCTATTTTGGCTTATTGTGGTGGTTAACGTTTTAAAGTACCCGTTTTTTCGTTTTGGTATGGAATACACACTCGCCACCAAAAACAGTTTAGTGGAAGGGTATAAAAACCAAGGGCCTGGCTATTTTTATAGTTTTATTGCATTGAATATTATTGCCGCAGTGGTAAATACCGCAGGCGTATTGTTGCTTACTGCGAGCTTATTACACTATGCATTACCTATTAGTATTCCTGTTACCTTATTGTGCTGGGTAATATTGGCCGTGTGTTTAATTATATTATTACTGGGGCATTTTAAAGCGCTCGATAACGTTGCAAAAGCTATTATGGGGCTACTTACTATAGCAACCATAACTGCATTAGTTATTGCTATAAATAACGGCCCTGTAGCGTCTGTAAACTATGTTGGCCCCTCACCGTATGAACTTGCCATGTTAGGCTTTATGGTTGCCTTAATGGGCTGGATGCCAGCGCCTATTGAAATTTCGGCTCTGAGCTCGTTGTGGCTTAAAGAAAAACAAACTCAGCAAAGTGTGACTAAAAGCCAAGGCTTATTCGACTTTAATGTAGGCTACTGGTTAACCGCAGGGCTTGCGCTGGTATTTTTTAGTTTAGGTGCGTTAGTGCAATATGGGCAAAGCAGTAATATAGAGCTTGGCGGTGTAGCCTTTGCTAAACAGCTGATTGATATGTATGCACTTACTATTGGCGAGTGGGCAAGGCCTTTGGTATCTGCCATCGCGTTTTTGTGTATGTTTGGCACCACACTCACCGTGCTTGACGGTTACGCCCGAACACTTAACGAATCGCATAAACTTCTTGGTTTTAAGCAATCAAAACACAGCTTAAATACGTGGCTTATATTACAAGCATTGGCTGGTATGGCGGTGATCTTATTTTTTAAATCAGCTCTTGGGCCCATGCTTACCTTTGCCATGACGCTTGCGTTTGTAACTACACCCGTTTTTGCATGGCTTAACTTCAGCCTAGTTCGCTCAGAGCCTGCGATTAAACACAGTCTACTTTTGCGTGGCTTAACCTGGTTAGGCTTGGTGTACTTGGTTGGTTTTGCTGTGGCGTTTGTTGTGTGGAAGTTGATGTGATTTTATATTCGAGGTTCGAGGTTCGAGGTGAAAGGAACAAATCAAACAACCTCTGCATAAATGTCGTTTGTTGTAGACCGTGATAGGCTGCAGCGAACAAGGGTCGACGATCAAAAATTATGATATCTATCCAAATTAGTTAAAATATGAATTAGATAGGGCTGAGCGAATGTACGATAATAATCCAATTGAGTTTATACACCGCTTATTTGGTATTCCTTACTCAGGAAGACGATACTAAAATGGCAAGCTCGGCTAATCAACTCTCACCTACCAACCCTAAAAAGGGGTGGTTTTCTATAGGCGTTTTATGTTTAATCATTACTCTCTATGCCTACAGCTTTAAATTAGAAATTAGCACATTAAGTCTTATTGCTGAAAATGTAATTTCGTTAAAAATTAAACCTGTAGTAATTCCTTTGATAGTTATGATGCCCGCTTTTTTTGTACTCATCTACGGGATTTATCAAAGAATGCATGGTGATATATCAGAGAAATCGATGCGAAGGGGGCTATTTGTTATTATAGGATGCTTCCCTCTATTTCTGATTACCTGGTGGATTTATAGCTGGCAACTTAGTGATAAGCTTGAAAGTGAAGGCTATTCCATTTGTCACTGGTATTCAGGAGCTTCGTTAGGAGCTCCAAAAATTTGGCTTTCAGATCCAGGTTACTGTATTGAAGACGGTTATTTAGTAAGGATTGAATTACTTGAATGGCTCAAGCTGCAGCAGTTAAGTGGAAAAACACCACCCATTGAAGTCTTCGAGAAGCAATTAGAATTCATGCTCAGTGAATACCATCAAAAATATGGTGTATAAATTACTTAAAATGCATTAACTAAGCTCTTTTATCGCTTTACTTACCCCATTTAAACTAAGTGGGTACATGCGGCTGTTCATTAACGCGGTGCGTCGGATTGTTTCTGGTGAATTCATCTTTTTTTGTCGGATGGCGTGGCTTCGCCACTTATTCGACCTACGTCAAAAGGTAGGTTGGTTAAGCCGAAGGCGCCACCCAACAAAGTTATGGGTTCACGCCTGAAGCTCTGCTGTTAGCACTGAACTGTCGTAAATTAACATCTAGCTCAGCTCTTTTATCGCACTGCTAATTCCATCTAAACTCAGTGGGTACATGCGGTTGTTCATTAGCTGCTTTATAAAATCAATTGATTGGTAGTGCGGCTAATGTTCAACGCGTTGTGAGTTAAACGAATCTAGCCTAATTGTTACTCATTTGAGTAAACAATAATTTCATCAGAATTTGGTAATTTATAAAATCCAACATTTTTTGATTGCTTACCCATGAAATCAATAGCATATTTCATCTCTGCAATTGTTCTTACTGTAGAAAATTTATCTTTAAAACATGCTGAGAATTCGTATGTGAAAGATGTTGACTGATCATAACCTCCCAGCTCTAAAAGGTTATATTCAACAAAAGGATCTGGTCCTAAAATTTGATGAGATGTAATAAAAGGCACTCTAAAGTCTTGTGATTTCCAATCATTCAAACATTTAGCTTCAACATTGCTTGCTAATAAATAAATGCTTTCATTTTCTTTAGAATCACTTATAAAGATAGTAATAAAAACCATATTTATAATAAGTGATGCAAACAAAACTAATTTTAATATATTCCTATTACTCATTCTAACTCAGCTCTTTTATCGCGCTGCTTATTCCATCTAAACTCAGCGGGTACATGCGGTTGTTCATCAGCTGCTTTATAAAATCAATTGATTGATAATACGGCCAGTGTTCAACCGGTTGTGGGTTGAGCCACGCGACTTTATCAAAGTGATTAGTGATTCGTGCCAACCACGCACTGCCGGGTTCTTCATTCCAATGTTCTACCGAGCCACCAGGATAGGCAATTTCATATGGGCCCATGGTGGCATCACCGACAAATATGACCTTGTAGTCGCTGGTGAATTTATTGATGAGCGTCATGGTATCGATAACGTTTGAGTGGCGGCGTTGGTTATCTTGCCAAACATGTTCGTATAAACAGTTATGAAAGTAGTAAAACTCTAAATGTTTAAATTCGCTGTGGGCGGCGCTAAATAATTCTTCGCAGGTATGAATGTAGTCGTCCATTGAACCGCCAATATCAAACAGCATCAATACTTTTACCGCGTTGTGGCGCTCGGGTGCCATTTTTACATCAAGCATGCCGCCTTGTTTGGCGGTTGCGCGAATAGTCTCGTTTAAATCAAGGGTGTCGCTTGCGCCAGTGCGGGCAAATTTACGTAGTTTTTTAAGCGCCAGTTTTATGGTGCGTGAGCCAATTTCGCGATCGGAATCTAGGTTACGGTATTCGCGCTTATCCCACACTTTTACTGCTTGGCGATTGCGGTTGCCGTCTTGACCAATGCGTACGCCCTCAGGGTTATAACCATACGCACCAAAGGGTGATGTACCGCCGGTGCCTACCCATTTATTGCCGCCTGCGTGGCGTTTTTGCTGTTCTTCTAGGCGCTCTTTTAGGGTTTTCATTAGCTCGTCTAGCCCGCCCATGGCTTTTAGTTGGGCTTTTTCTTCATCACTTAGATGCTTTTCAAACTCTTTACGCAACCAATCTTCAGGTAAGTTGTGTTGCTGTTTTAAGCTCTCGAGCAGGTCTAAGTCGGCAATACCGCTAAAGTAATCGCTAAAGGCTTTATCGAACCGGTCAAAATGGGTTTCGTCCTTTACCATAATAGTGCGCGCTAAATGATAAAACCCGTCTACATCAGCAAATATAACGCCTTGTTTTAAAGCGTTAATTAAATCGAGTAGTTCGCGCAGGCTCACAGGCAAGCGGTATTTGCGTAGCGTGAAAAAAACTGTACCAACATATTAGCGACGGCTCATAAACGCAAGTTTTTCGATTAGGCTTATGTCTTGCTCGTTTTTAAGCAGCGCACCAAACATCGGCATTAAACCGCCTTTTTGCGCTTTGTCGTGCAGGGTTTTGGCATCTATATCTTCAGCCATTAATAGTTTTAACCAATCCAGTAACTCGCTGGTAGATGGCTTCTTTTTAAGGCCGTTGGCTTCGCGTAAGTTAAAAAATACTTCTAGCGCTTGGCGAACTAAATCTTGTTTAACATGCGGGTAGTGCACATCAATAATTTGCTGCATTTCGTCGCTATTTGGAAAATCAATATAATGGAAAAAGCAGCGGCGTAAAAACGCATCAGGCAGCTCTTTTTCATTGTTTGATGTGATGATCACAATAGGACGCTCTTTGGCCACAATGCGCTCACCGGTTTCGTATACATGAAATTCCATTTTATCGAGTTCGAGTAGTAAATCGTTTGGAAACTCAATATCGGCTTTGTCTATTTCGTCAATAAGCAGTACTGGGCGTTTGCCGTTTAATTCAGCGTACATGAAGGCTTGCCACAGCTTACCTTTAACTATGTAGTTGCTAATATTGTGAACGCGCTCATCACCTAGCTGGCTGTCGCGCAAACGCGATACCGCATCGTACTCGTACAAACCTTGCTGCGCTTTAGTGGTTGATTTTATATGCCACTGAATAAGCTCAGTATCTAAACTTTTCGCTAACTCTTCGGCCAGCATGGTTTTACCTGTGCCAGGCTCGCCTTTAATTAAAAGCGGTTTTTGCAGCATAATAGCGGCGTTTACTGCCTGTTTTAATGCTGAGCTTGCGATGTAATTATCAGTAGAATTAAATTGCACGGGTTATCCTTTATCTGGTCTGAGCAGTAATTATTATGCGTTATAATGCCATAGTTAATCGGCTTCACCAAGGTAGGCAAAACGGGCGATAGTTTTACCGTCTTTTTCTACGGTTTCAGTAAACATACTTAGTGGGCGTGCCCATATGCCGTACTCACCGTATAAGGCTTGGTAAATAACCAACTGCTCGTTGGTTTCGCTGTGGGTCGCCACATGCATAACTTTATATTGTGGGCCTTTGTAGTGTTGATATAAACCCAGTTTTAGTGCTGTAGTCATAGTCTGTTATCTTGTATAATTTGCCTTCGCTTTTTATTATGCCAAAGAATACAGCAATACTATGAATTATATTTCTCTTGATGATTACAAAAAAGCCTGGGTATTTCGCCATAAAGATATTCCGGTTTCAGATATTGATGCAGCCAATATTAAACCTATGACCAGCGAGCGTGCCGCCGTACTGTGGACAACCATGGTGAGTCGCGAACATGATCATCCAGACTTTTTTGATAAAACCGATTGGTGCGCGCAAGAGCAAAACTTTAGCCAAGAAATTAATTGGGAAGATGCTTGGGAAAGCGAAGAACCCCAATTTCCAGATGCTATTTTGAACCACTTAGATTGGCAGGCTAATACCACAGTGTATTTTTGCATGGCACGCGACAATATTATTGAAACGACATTTGATGTGTTTAAACGTAACTGGCAAAACTTTATGTTTTTGGCTGATGGCAGCTTATTAATAGGTAAAAAGCGCAGCACTATGGTGCAATTTTTAGAATCAGGTATTGCAAAATTAGGTGAAAAGCCAAGCGCTTAAATTACTACAAGTGCTTAAAAACTGTGCGTTACTGTGTTATAAAACAGTATTAAAATGTTTTTTTGAGTACAGCGATTGGTTGCTAAAAATAAGCAGTTTAACACAAGCCAGCAAGTTGAAATGTGGCAAACTGATGCACAAAAAGTGCTTTACGCACAATTATGCAATGCTTTTTATCAGCGTGAAGTTCAGCGCTTAGTGGCTGAACCTAATGGTGACCGTTTACGCAGGCAATTAAAAAGCCTGCCTTATTATATTGAACGTGCCGCAACACGTGTAGCGAATGCACCATTGCCTTTTACGCTTGATGCGCAAAATGGAGGCTGGCTTGAAAAACAAAAACCTACACCGCCAGAGGCTAATCCTGCAGCGAATGAACTTTTTTATCAAGCGCATGCCAAAGTAGGGCTAATAATTCCGGTATTATTACAAAGTCACGGTCAAATTCGGGTTAGAATAGATAGCATTGATCAAGTAGCTGATACGCAACTGCATTGTAATGAACTTGGCTGGTTTGATTTTTTAGGCCAAGGACTTGAGCAACAAAGTGCGCAATTGCTTAAACCTAGTAAAACGAGCCTTGCAGCGGCGTGTTGTGGCCACCAGTGGCAGTTTTCAAAGCGTAGCACGCCACGGGTTTTGTCATTACGGGAAATGTTACTAGCTGCCAATATTAATTGGCGCAATGTTAAGCGGCCGCTAGCATAAGTAGATAATTAAAAATTAAAATAAGGAGTGTTTAATGCGATTTTTTCAATTTGGCTTGTTGTGCTTAGCACTTTTTATCCAGTATCGCCTTTGGTTTGGTCATAACGGGGTGCAAGACTACACCCGTTTAAAAAATGCGGTGGCATCGCATCAACAAACTAACGAAAAACTAATAAAGCGTAATAAAGTATTAAAAGCGGATATAGAAGATTTAAAGCTCGGCCACGAAGGCATTGAAGAGCGTGCCCGCAACGAATTAGGAATGATTAAACCGGACGAAACCTTTATTCGTGTTTTACCGGCTCAACACCATGACAAATAAACAAACTATTGCTGCTATTGTTCCTGCCGCAGGTGTTGGCAGTCGAATGCAACACACTACACCAAAGCAATATATTTCCTTAGCAGGAAAAACCATTTTAGAGCATACGCTCGCTAAGTTATCGCAGTTACCGCAGTTAAACTCTATAGTGGTGGCTCTGAGCGAAACCGACCCCTACTTTGACGACCTTACGCTAGCTGATCCTCGCATTGTGCGTGCTATTGGCGGTAAAGAGCGCGCAGATTCAGTGTTAAACAGTTTATTGTTTTTAGCTGCCAACCCACCTGCTTGGGTTTTGGTGCACGACGCAGCAAGACCTTTAGTGGATATTGCTGATATAGAGCGCTTGATAGCACAGTGTATGCAGGCTGATGAAGGCGGCATTTTAGCCAGCAAAGTAAAAGACACTATAAAACGGGGGCAAAGCCATGCACAGCAAACAGTGCCTCGTGATGATTTATGGCAAGCGCTTACCCCGCAACTGTTTAAATACGACGAGCTTAAAACGGCATTGCAAAATGCGCTTAACAGCGGCGTTACTATTACTGATGAAGCCAGTGCAATGGAGTGGGCAAATAAGCCGGTAAAGCTGGTAGCAGGGCGTAGTGATAATATTAAAATCACCACCCCAGAAGATTTAGATTTAGCAGGCTTTTTACTGCAAAAACAAAACAATGAGAGTGCAAAATGATACGAATAGGCCATGGTTTTGACGTGCATAAATTTGGAGGCCAAGGGCCTTTAACTATCTGCGGCGAAAAAATTGATTATCCACAAGGCTTTTTAGCACACTCAGATGGTGATGTAGCTATTCATGCCTTATGTGACGCTATTTTAGGATCATTAGCGCTGGGCGATATTGGTAAGCATTTTCCGGATACGGCCAGTGAATATGAAAATATCGATAGCCGTATTTTACTTCGCCATGTAGTGAACCTAGCCAAGCAACAAGGTTATGTATTGGGCAATGCGGATGTCACTATTGTGGCACAAGCACCAAAAATGCTGCCGCACATTCAAGCGATGCGTGGCAACCTTGCCAGTGATTTAAATGCCGAGCTTTCACAGGTAAATGTAAAAGCTACCACTACCGAAAAACTCGGTTTTGAGGGGCGTAAAGAAGGCATTTCAAGCCATGCCGTGGTCATTATGAGCAAACAAAACGCATGAGCGAATTAAATTATTTATATGGCGCGCCGCTTTCCAAAGCCGACTTTAAAACCACCGCAGAAGACTTTATGGTTGATGAGGATCTCGGTATAGAGTTTACCGGCAGTGGTGAACACGTGTGTTTGCAAGTGGTTAAAAAGGGTGAAAACACCCAATATGTTGCCAAGCTGATTGCACAAAAAGCGGGTGTATCGCCACGTGATGTAAGCTATGCCGGTATGAAAGACCGCCATGGAGTATGCTCGCAGTGGTTTAGCGTAAAAGTACCGATTAAAAAGCATATTGATTTTACTGAGCTGAACAGTGAAAGCGTGTTTGTGGTATCGCAGCAGCGCCATGAGCGAAAATTGCGCACCGGTTGCCATAAAGGAAATAGATTTACTATTACCTTGCGCAATGTTACCGAGCCGCTTGATATTTTGTGCCGTATAAACGCAGTACGCGCAGGTGTGCCTAACTATTTTGGTGAACAGCGCTTTGGTCGTGATGGACACAACCTAGTGATGGCCGAAAAAATGTTTGCCGGTGAGCGTATTCGCGATAAAAAACTACGTGGCATTATTATTTCTGCTGCGCGTTCACATGTATTTAATCAAATTGTTAGTTTACGCGTGGCTGAGCATGGCCTTGCTAAAACCATGCACCGCGAAGTATTTATGCTCAGTGGCAGTAATGCATTTTTTGAAGATGCGATCAGCGATGAAAATATTGCACGGCTTGCCTCTGGCGACATTATGATGTCGGCGCCCATGGTGGGCAAAAGTGAAAAAGGCTTAACCGAACAAGAAAAAACATGGTTGGCACCGTATCAAGCATGGTGTGATGGCTTAGGGGATTTAGGGCTTAAAAACGAGCGTAGAATGCTGCGTTTAATCCCCCAAGAGCTAAGCATAGAAACACTTGATGAACGCACATTAAAACTCAGCTTTGGTTTACCCAAAGGCTGTTTTGCAACGGCTTTACTGCGCGAACTGGTTGATTATACTGACGCCAGCCCACGCGAGCGAAAAGAAAAGGATAACGCAGATGAAGATTCTATTAAGTAATGATGATGGTGTTAATGCCAAAGGTATTGCTGTTTTATATCAAGCATTAACACAAATTGCTGAGGTAACGCTGGTTGCTCCAGATAGAAACTGTAGTGGTGCAAGTAACTCATTAACGTTAATGAACCCGCTGCGTGCTACAACGCTCGACAACGGCTTTATGTCGGTAAACGGCACGCCTACTGATTGTGTGCATTTAGGTGTTAATCAATTAGTGGATGAAAAACCCGATTTGGTTGTTGCTGGTATTAATCATGGCGGTAATTTAGGCGACGATACACTTTACTCTGGTACAGTTGCTGCGGCGACTGAAGGTCGTCATTTGGGTTTACCAGCTATTGCGGTATCTTTGTGCTCTCATCATGGTGAGCATTTTGAAACAGCGGCAGCCGTTACTGTAAATATTATTAAAGGACTTGCCTCGCATCCGTTGCCGAAAGATCAGATCATTAATATTAATGTTCCCGATATTCCGCTCTCTGAGCTCAAAGGCGTTCAGGTAACTCGTTTAGGGGCTCGTCATAAAGCAGAAACCATGACCAAGCAAACCGATCCATGGGGACGCGATATTTTTTGGTATGGCTCACTAGGGCTTGAAAGCGACGCCGGCGAAGGTACTGACTTTTATGCGATTAATAATGGTTATGCATCAGTGACCCCGTTAAGCGTTGATATGACCGCTAAAGACAGTATTAAGGCCGTGGGAGAATGGTTAGCCGAGTTGGAGATTAACCGTGCTGGCTAATTATACCCGCAGTGCACAAGCGCTTTCAGACCTTTTACAGCGAGAGGGCGTAGAAGATAAAGAGGTTTTAAAAGCAATAGCGCAAATTCCTCGGCATATTTTTATTGATGATGTACTCAAGCATAAAGCGTATCAAAATACCGCGCTACCTATAGGGCAAGGGCAAACTATTTCTCAGCCTTATATTGTTGCCCGCATGACCGAGCTAATGCGATTGGCAGGTGTACAACATAAGGTGTTAGAAATAGGCACAGGGTCTGGCTATCAAACGGCGGTTTTGGCTAAAACCTTTGATAAAGTATATTCGGTAGAGCGTATTAAAGCTTTGCAATGGCAAGCTAAACGCCGATTACACCAGCTTGATTTGTACAATGTCGCCATGAAACATGGCGATGGTTGGCAAGGCTGGCAGTCACAAGCGCCATTTGATGGCATTATCGTGACCGCTGCGGCAACCACCATTCCCCCCGAGTTACTCGCACAACTTGCCGATGGAGGCGTATTACTCGCCCCTATTGGTGAGGCGGAACAAAAATTAACCATGGTTATTCGCCAAGGCGATAGCTTTACAGAGCATGTAATTGCGCCAGTTAGATTTGTACCTTTAGTCCCTGGTGATATTGAATAGGAATTCATTTTGAAGTTGTTTACCAAGTTATACGATATGGCGCTAGTGTGGGCTAAACACCGCCATGCAGAACGTTATTTAGCAGGAATGAGCTTTGCCGAATCGGTATTTTTTCCGGTCCCACCCGATGTAATGTTAGCCCCCATGTCGCTAGCGCAACCGAGTAAGGCATGGCGATTTGCAAGCTTTGCCACGGTTGCGTCTGTGCTCGGCGGCGTGCTAGGTTACCTGCTTGGATTTTGGTTGTTTGAACCGGTTGTAGAGCCCTTTATTGCGCAAATGCAATGGCAAGATAAATTTAATACGGCGCTTGCATGGTTCAAAGATTATGGTGTTTGGGTGGTATTTATAGCGGGATTTTCGCCTATTCCTTATAAAGTGTTCACCATTGGCGCTGGTGTATTACAAATGGCGTTTTTACCTTTTATTATTGCTTCTGCTGTTGGCCGTGGCGCGCGTTTCTTTTTAGTTTCTGCTTTAATGAAATGGGGCGGAGTTAAAATGGAACAAAAATTACGTCAATATATTGAAGTACTTGGCTGGGCAGTGGTTGCTTTAATCGCTGTTGCGTACCTATTGTTGCGATAATAGCCATAATATAATGATATTAAAACAGAGGGCAAAACACATTGAATAAACAAATACGCTGTTATGTTGCTTTATTTATTAGTGTTTTGCTTTGTGCATGCTCGTCTCGCCATGTTCCCGCTCCTGTAAGTAGTTTAAATAATAATATTAATGACTATCCTTCACGGATTAATATTAACGGTGGTAAGTACACGGTACAAAAAGGCGATACACTTTATTCGATTGCTTTTAGTGCTGGAAAAGATTTCAGAGAACTTGCAAAAAATAATTCAATTCCATCACCTTACACTATTGTTCCTGGTCAGGTTGTATCCATTTTAGAACCAAGCAGGTCAAGGGTTACACAAAAAAAGCATAAAAAGAAAGCTGCTAAAAAGCCTTCTCATTTACAAAAAAGTAACAGAAAATTAAAGAAAGAGCTTGATAAGCCGAAAAAACGTAGGTATGTTCAAAAACAAGCTAACCAAAAAATTAGTCAGTCTCAAGGTTCTTCAACTAAAAAGTTGAGTTGGTTTTGGCCTGCTAAAGGTAAAATAACAAAACGCTTTTCTAACAAGGAAAATGGTTATAAAGGCCTACAGATTGCTAATAAAAAGGGTACTACCGTACTCGCCGCGGCAAAAGGAACAGTAGTTTACGCGGGAAGTGCGCTAAGAGGTTACGGTAATTTAATTATTTTGAAACATAACGATGATTACCTAAGTGCTTATGCACATAATTCAACGTTACTTGTGAAAGAAAAGCAAATAGTGAAGGCGGGACAAAAAATAGCAGAAATTGGTAATTCAGAGTCTTCAGTAACGGCACTTCGTTTTGAAATTCGTTATCGAGGAAAAGCTGTTAACCCAGCTAAGTACCTACCCTGAACTGAAGGAATTGATTGACTGTTCTGGAGAAGGCTCATGGCTAATACAGCAAAAGCTAATAAAACGACTACAGACCTTAATCATAAAGTTATTGATAGCTTGCTCAGGAGAAGTCTTATGGCTGATGTAGCAAAAGCTGAGAAAACCCCCACTGATGATAAGTTTGACGACTCTAAAGTAGAGGAGACAACGAAGTTACTTGATGACGTGGAAGATGAAGATGTATTTGTAAAAGAAGAAGTCACTAAAAACCTCGACGCCACCCAGTTATACTTAGGCGAGATTGGTTTTTCCCCTCTATTAAGTGCAGAAGAAGAAGTATTTTTTGCACGAAAATCGCTGAAAGGCTGCGAAGCCTCCCGAAAACGCATGATCGAAAGTAACTTACGCTTAGTTGTAAAAATTGCGCGTAGATACAACAATCGTGGGCTTGCTTTACTTGATTTAATTGAAGAAGGTAATCTAGGGCTGATCCGGGCGGTTGAAAAGTTTGATCCTGAACGTGGTTTTCGATTTTCTACTTATGCCACATGGTGGATACGCCAAACTATTGAACGGGCAATAATGAATCAAACCCGTACTATTCGTTTACCTATTCATGTAGTTAAAGAGCTTAACGTTTATTTACGTACAGCCCGTGAGCTAACGCAAAAGCTTGATCATGAGCCAACCGCAGAAGAAATAGCAGAAAGCTTAGACAGACCAGTCGAAGATGTAACAAAAATGCTTCGCCTAAATGAAAAAATAGCGTCTGTAGATATGCCTATTGGTGGTGAAAACGACAGTGCATTGTTAGATGTGATTGCCGACGAAAAAAATGTCGGTCCTGAAGGTGAAGTACAAAGCAATGATATGAATACGCATATTATTGACTGGTTAGGTGAATTGAATCCTAAGCAGCGCGAAGTACTGGCACGTCGCTTTGGTTTACTCGGTTATGAGCCTTCAACGCTTGAAGATGTGGGCCGTGAAATTGGGTTAACCCGTGAAAGAGTTCGCCAAATACAGGTTGAGGCGCTACGTCGGTTAAAAGATATTTTGCAACAAGAAGGGTTAAGTACTGAGAGCTTATTTGAACAGTTCGCTTAATCTAAACACGCAATAAAATTAAATACAGCCCGACTTTTTAAGTCGGGCTGTTTGCGTTTAAAACAGTGCTTTTAATTTATAAAGCAGTTCATGCGCCTGACGCGGTGATAGGTTATCAGGGTCTATCGCGCTCATTTGTTGCTCCAATTCACTTGGTTGAGTGGTTTGTGGTTCACTATCAAACGGTAAAACCTGCTGCTCTGTGGTGACTGTTGTGACACTTTGATGGTTTTCAAGCAAGCTTAGCTTTTGTTTTGCTTGGGCTATAACCGCTTTAGGCACGCCGGCCAGAGCTGCTACTTGTAAACCAAAACTCTTACTCGCTGCGCCATCTAATACAGTATGCATAAAGGCAATGGTATCATTGTGTTCAATAGCATCTAGGTGCACATTAACCAGCCCAGGTGTTTGTTCTGCAAGCTCAGTGAGTTCAAAGTAATGGGTTGCGAACAGAGTTTTAGCCGCGATTTTTGAAGCGAGATGATCCGCCGTCGCGTATGCCAGTGATAAACCATCGTAAGTACTGGTTCCTCGGCCTATTTCATCCATTAATACCAATGATTGTGCGGTGGCATTATTTAAGATTGCCGCAGTTTCTGTCATTTCAACCATAAAGGTAGAGCGCCCAGATGCTAAGTCGTCACTAGCGCCAATACGGGTAAATATTCTATCAATATTACCAATTTTAGCGCTATCGGCAGGGACATAACAGCCAATGTGCGCCATAAGCACAATAAGGGCAGTTTGGCGCATGTAAGTTGATTTACCGCCCATGTTAGGGCCGGTAATTATCAACATTTTACGCTGGCTATTGAGTTCTACAGGATTGGCAATAAACGGGTCTTTCATTACTTGCTCAACCACAGGATGGCGGCCTTGTTTAATGCTAATATTATCGTTATCGCAAAGCTCTGGCTTGGCATAATTAAGTGTTTGGGCACGCTCTGCTAAATTGTTCAGTACATCTAAATCGGCAATGACTGAGGCCATTATTTGTAGCTGCTCAATATGCGGCGCTATAAATTCAAATAACTGTTCGTATAGCTGTTTTTCCAGTGCCAGCGCTTTTGATTGGCTGCCAAGCACTTTATCTTCGTGCTCTTTAAGCTCTGGAATTATATAGCGCTCGTTATTTTTTAACGTTTGACGACGAATGTAATCTGCAGGGACTAAATGCGAGTTAGCGCGGCTCACTTCAATAAAAAAGCCATGCACGCGGTTGTAACCAATTTTAAGCGTACTAATGCCCGTGCGTTCACGTTCGCGTTGCTCTAGTTGTTCAAGCACATCGGTTGCACCTTGGCTTAAATTACGCCACTCATCGAGTTCGCTGTTATACCCTGGCGCAATAACACCACCATCACGAATTAACACTGGTGGGTTATCAATCACTGCACGTTCAAGTAATGCTTGAAGCTCGGGGAGCTCTTTAGAGTGGGCAATAATATGAGAAATACGCGCATCTGTGGCATCGTTTAATAAGCTATGTAGCGGTGCTAATGCTTGAAGCGTACTACGAAGTCTTGTTAAATCACGTGGGCGAGCAGTGTGTAATGCCAAACGAGCAATTACACGTTCTATATCACCAATATCTCTAAGAGCGTCATGCAGCTCACTGCATAATTGCACATCTAAAATAGCACTAATGGCATTTAGACGAGAATTTAACTCGTCTTTATTACGAATAGGGGTATGAATACGGCGCTTCAGTAATCGTGAGCCCATCGCTGTGGCTGTTTTATCAAGCACTTGAGCAAGGGTATTTTCAAAGCCACCTGATAGATTAACGGTAAGTTCAAGGTTTTTGCGAGTTGGCGCATCCAAAATAACCGCATGTTCGTTATGCTCAAGAGTAATTGCACGAATGTGTGGTAATGCAATACGCTGGGTATCTTTTACGTACTGCATTAAACAGCCTGCCGCTACCAAGGCGCTATGTGCTTTATCGACACCAAAACCAACTAAATCTTTGGTACCAAACTGCTCACAGAGTAAGTGTTGCGCGGTATCAAGGTCAAACTCCCAATCAGGGCGACGACGTGCTCCCTTAATATGTTCAATTAAATGAGTGTTTTCAAAGTGTTCACTATATAGTAATTCAGCAGGGGCTAAGCGTTGTAGGGTTGAGCTAAATGCTTCATCAGTGTTTACTTCAACAACATTGAAGCGCCCAGAGTTGATATCAAGATACGCAACACCGTATTGACCTTTTTTATTTTGCCAAACACTGGTTAGTAAGTTGTCTTGGCGCTCTTGTAATAAGGCTTCGTCAGAAATAGTTCCTGGGGTTACAATACGGACTACTTTGCGCTCAACAGGGCCTTTGCTGGTGGCAGGGTCGCCCACTTGTTCACAAATAGCCACCGACTCGCCCATTTGTACTAAGCGGGCTAAGTAGTTTTCTACCGCATGATAAGGCACGCCCGCCATAGGAATAGGATCGCCCCCTGCTTTGCCTCGGTGTGTTTGTGAAATATCAAGCAACTGCGCGGCGCGTTTTGCGTCATCAAAAAAGAGTTCATAAAAATCCCCCATCCGATAAAACAATAAAATATCGCGATGCTCTGATTTTATTTTTAGATACTGCTGCATCATAGGGGTTTGTTGTTTTATAGTGTGCGGTGCATAAAGATCAAACGACATGTATTTACCCAAAGGCTGAATATGGAATTACATCAAGAGATTAAGACACTTGCTGCGCAATTAGGCGCTATTTTAACGGATAAACGCTTATGGATCACTACCGCTGAATCATGTACTGGTGGTGGAGTGAGTTATTCGCTTACCGATACCCCAGGCAGCTCAGCATATATTGACCGTGCATTTGTCACTTATAGCAATAACGCAAAGCATGAATTACTCAATGTGAAGCATGATACCCTAGAGGAATTTGGCGCGGTGAGCGAACAAACAGTCATTGAGATGGCAGCAGGCGCTTGTAAGGCTGCAAATGCTGATATTGGCATTGCTATTTCAGGGATTGCAGGACCCGGTGGTGCTACTGAGGGCAAACTGGTAGGGCTCGTGTGGTTTGGACTGCAAATTAACGGTAAACACTGGACGTTTGAACAAGTATTTAATGGTAACAGGGCGCAAGTTAGGCTGCAAGCTATTGTATTTTCTTTAAAAATCATAATAGAGAAGATAAAATAATAAAATTAGCTTGATACTGTGATTTCATACAGTATACTTGTCTGCATTAGCTGGATTTGGAGAAGAAAATGAACGATAACAAACAAAAAGCGTTGGACGCAGCTTTATCACAAATTGAACGTCAATTTGGTAAAGGCTCAATCATGAAATTGGGTGACAATAAAGCGTTAAACATTGACGCTGTATCAACAGGCTCGCTAGGTATTGATATTGCCTTAGGCATAGGCGGCTTGCCGATGGGGCGTATTGTTGAAGTATATGGCCCAGAGTCATCAGGTAAAACAACGCTAACATTGCAAGTTATCGCTGAAGCTCAAAAAGAAGGTAAAACCTGTGCCTTTGTTGATGCTGAGCATGCTCTTGATCCAATTTATGCACAAAAACTAGGTGTTAACATTGATGAGTTACTGGTATCTCAACCAGATACAGGTGAGCAAGCACTGGAAATTTGTGACATGTTAGTGCGTTCAAGCGCGGTTGATGTAGTGATTGTCGATTCGGTTGCAGCATTGACACCAAAAGCTGAGATTGAAGGCGACATGGGTGATTCACACATGGGTCTACAAGCACGTTTAATGTCACAAGCATTACGTAAGCTTACAGGTAACATTAAGCGTTCAAACACACTATGTATTTTCATTAACCAAATCCGTATGAAAATTGGTGTAATGTTTGGTAACCCTGAAACAACAACTGGTGGTAATGCCCTGAAATTTTACGCCTCTGTACGTATTGATATTCGCCGTATTGGTTCGGTAAAAGAAGGCGATGAAGTTGTTGGTAATGAAACGCGCGTTAAAATTGTGAAAAACAAAGTTGCACCGCCGTTCAAACAAGCTGAATTTATCATTATGTATGGCGAAGGTATTTCTAAGCAGGGCGAGCTGATTGATTTAGGTGTTAAGCACAAAATTGTTGAAAAAGCGGGTGCTTGGTACAGTTACAATGGCAACAAAGTTGGCCAAGGTAAGTCTAATTCGATTAAGTTCCTTAAAGAAAACCCTGAAATTGCAGATGAAATTGAAGGTAAATTACGAGAGATGCTATTGCTAAAAGCAACGGTTGAGCCAGAAGATGGCGAAGACGTATTAGGTGATGAAGGCGACCTTTAAGCCCATTTGTTTTAAAGCTTGATTTGACCCGAGCTTAAAAAAAAGCGCTAACCATTAGGTTAGCGCTTTTTTATTGTTTGCTATAAAGTGACTTAAAACCTAGTTAACCTGAACTCTGGTTAAGAGATTTACTAACATATTGAATCATCGTTATATTTAATTTTATTTTCTCTAGCCAGAGGTTTTCAGTGAAAACAAGGCGAATTTACGCGTCAATAGCTGGTCTATTGCAAGTAAATTCAACGCAGTTAGCGCTGAAAACAGCTGCTTGAGATAAGTTTATTATCCGGAGCTCAGGTTAGTTAGCTTTATAGCTGCCAGTTAACTGACAATGAGTAGTTACGCGGTGCCCCGTAGTAACCTTGCTCCCAATAAAGGCTGTTTATGTACTTTTCATCAGTACTGTTATTAACATTAAAGGTAACACCGACGTTTTGAGTAATTTCGTAGGTGGCCATTAAATCTAATAAGCCATAAGCATCTTGTTTTGTAGTTGCCAATGCGTTGCCTGCTGGATCTTTTACTTGCACACGGCTAATAGAATCTTGCCAGCGGTAATTAGCACCTAAGGTTAAACCATCAATAAATGGCACTTGATAAGTGGCTGCCATTTTTAATTGGTTTTCTGGGGTGTAATCTTTAACGAGTTCATCACCATCAATACTTAAATTACTGAAGCTGATGCTGGCACTTAAATCATCAGTTAAGCGACCGCTTAATTCAATTTCGAAACCATCACTGTTAATACCATCTGCAGCGTAATAACGCGTATCGCTTGGAAGGGAGCCCGGAAGTGCAACAGCAAGTCCATCTTGCTTAGCATCAAAATAGGCCAGTGTTACAAATACTTGCTCATCTAAAAGTTGTGCTTTTAAACCAACTTCAGCACTTTTACCAATAACCGGAGCCAGTTGCTCAGCGTTAATGTCTAACTCTTTTTGTGGCACAAACGTTTCGGTGTAGCTAGCATACGCTGATAACGACTCAGTAAAATCGTACACCGTACCAATGTAAGGAATAACCTCTGAGTCATCGCGGGTTTGCACGACACTATAAGCAGTACCTTTAGTTTCCCAATCGGTATAGCGAACGCCTGCCAAAATGCTTAATGGCTCTGCTAGTTTAATACGAGTTGAAATATAGGCAGATCTTTGTGTATTTTGTACATCACTGCCGTTAGGCGAATCAACCAGTGTTGCCTCAGGGATAACACCATCCCAAGTCGCTAAATCAGGCATCGCAGGGAAACCATTTCCTGTGCTGTAGTCATAAAGCGATTGGTCATTAAAGTCCATGTTTGCTTGGCTAATACCGAATGATAAGTCGTGCTCTAGTGAAAATAACTCAAATTTACCGCTGGCATATAAGTCAAACAAATCTTGGGTGTCTTTGTAATCATAACGACTCGCATAGCCGGTTAAACCTAAACCAGTTTCTTTATCTGGGGTACCATACACATAAAATAATTCAGAATTTTGTTCATTCTTTATGTGGGCATAACGGGCTTTAGCGACCCAGGTAGCCGATAAATTTTGCTCAAGAGTTACATAGATACGTTCAGCGCTATTATCCCAATACGAGCAATCTGCAGCTGTACTAGTTGACTCATCATAGTTAGTGGGGGAGCCATCTGTGTAATAAAGCGGTAGCGCGCCCCATAGAGGGCTGTCGGCATCTTTTTGTTGGTTTACGTAGTTAATGTTCAGAAGTGTATCGTCGGTTAGCTTTCCTTCATAGGCAAGGTAGGCAATGGTTTTATCGGTTTCGTAGCGGTCTAGATATGACTCTTTATCTTGCTTAGTAAATACAGCACGGACAGCATGCTCGTCGTTAATCGGTGTGGAAACATCAATATCTACACGTTTGTTATTCCACGAACCATAAGAAACCGATGCATGAACTTGTGTTGTGTAGGTTGGCTTTTTTAGCACCATATTAACAGTCGCTGATGGGTTACCTGCACCGGTCATCATGCCATTGGCACCACGTACAATTTCAACACGGTCGTAAATTGCAGTATCAAGTGTCCCTTGAATTGAACCAGAGGTTTGCGGTGTGCCTAAGCCATCGATTAAAAAGTTAGTTATTTCAAAACCACGGGCTTTAAAGTAAGTACGATCGGTTTCTATTTGTTCCACTGTTACGCCTGGGGTGCTTTCTAATACCGCATTAATATCATCAAGTGAAAAGTCATCCATCAACGCGCGTGAGACAACAGAAATTGATTGCGGAGTTTCTTTAATGGTTAAACCTAGCTTAGTCGCTGACTGTGCTTCTTCGGTAATATAATTTTTATGATGTTGCCCATAAACGGCAATTTTTTCTAAAGGTAGGTCGTCTTGCGTGTCGTTTGCAACAGCATGCCCAGATAAAACCAGTGAAGTAAGTAGACTCAGTTTAAATGCAGAGTTTTTATGTTTGTACAGCATCATGTTTCCCATAAGATTAAATGTGGGTGGTAATTTAATCTAAATGAGAGTGATTTGCAATTGCGTTTGCTGGGTATTTTACACGTCTTTAATATTTTTTAAGTAAAGCGCATGGATTTGGTTAACTTGAGCTCTGGTTAAAAACAAAAAAAGCGGCCGAAGCCGCTCAGGAAGTAAATCAGTATTTTAATTGGTTAGGAAATTAAAACGCATACTTTACAGAAAATTGTAAACGATCTAGATCGCCATCTACGCCACTTTCAAGCTCGCGTTCTGCATGTTTAAATTCAGCGCCAAAGGTTAGACGTTTAACCGGTGAGTATAAAATATTTGCGCTGTAGCTTTGGCTTGATTCTGTAGGGTCGCCATACATTGCAAGTAGGTTTTCATCATTATCAGCAGACAAGAACGAATATAAGAAAGTAGAGCGCCACTGGCTGTTCCACTTATGTTGATACGCAATAAAACCAGATGTTGAATCAATCGCATCTAGGTCATCACCATTAAGAACCGCACCACGTGCTACGTTTAGACCCACATAACGACCTAGTCCTTTACCTTGGGTAAGCATAAATTTTAGATTGTCTTCACCAAGCTTCACCATACCCGATGCACTAACACCAAATGAGGTTTCATCGGCATCAACACCACCTACTTTGTAGGTCAGTTGACGAGCAAGGGCTGTTACTACAAAGTTACCCCAATCAGCATTATGGGTGTAGCGTGCGGTAAAGTCAGGTAATGAGGCATCATCAGTTACGGCCATGCCACCGCCGGCTGTAGTAATTGTGCTTTCTGGGTTCTCTAACGAGAATGACCATGCACCCGTAGTGTATTTAATTTGAGATTGACGAACAAACACCGTGCCTTCTGCAGGACCAACAAAATCAAGTGCTTCTGGTAATGCACCGACGTTTTGAAAGTTTGACCATGTTTGACCAAATAACCAGCCATCATATGAGATAAATGCATGGCGAATGCGCGGAGAGTATGAATTAGACACACGCTCGTTGCCGCCAGGAGCTGACAATAAAAAGTCTAGCTCTATTTTAGTTTTAACCGTTTTACCGTTATCTAATAAGGTAGCAGTTCCAAAATTAAAACGTGACTCACGAGCGTGCATATCAAATACGGCGTCTGAACTATTATCGTTACCAACGGTTAGTGTACTTGGCACATAAAAATCACGGCCAACACTGGTGCCCGCAGGAGCGCCTGCTGAGTAGTCACTCCACATTGCGTCGAGTTTAATGTATCCACCGTAGGTAAATTCTGTATCACCTATTTTTGCAGCATAAGCTGTGCTAGAAAGTGCACATAGTACAGCACTAGCTGCCAGTGTTTTAATTGGAGTAAATTTCATTGTTGCGTCCTTTTATAGGCTACTTGTTGTATGTTGTTTGCTTATGATATGTATTAATGTGTGTTACTTATATAGTACTAACAGATTGAATTTAATTATCTTTAATCTAATTTGTTAGTAAATACGAATTATTAATAAACAATCAAAGTTTTTAAATATTCAAGCTACTGTTGTATATGTACACAATTTACTCAATCAACTATTAGTCTATTAGACTAAGGTTTAATAATTATTGAGTGTTCATATACTTTTATTTAATAGTATGTTTTTTATGTAAATAGGGTGTAGCCATGAGGATTATAGATAAGATAATCGTTGTTTGAACTCAGATACAACTAATGTCTAATATTTAATAGTGCACTGCTGAGTAATCCTTGATGAAAAGCCTAAGGCAAGTAATATAAATTGGAGACTAATATGTCACAAAGTATCTATCCAGTTCCTGCGCACATTAAAAACGCAGCGCTCGTCGATAATGAAAAATATAATACGATGTATAAACAGTCTATTGAGGACCCTGAAGGGTTTTGGGCTGAGCACGGTAAGCGTCTTGACTGGTTTACTCCATATTCAAAAGTAAAAAACACTTCATTTGATAAAGGCCATATCAATATCAAATGGTATGAAGATGGCTACCTTAATGCCTCATATAACTGTATTGATCGTCACTTAAAAACAAAAGCAGATAAAGTAGCGTTAATTTGGGAAGGCGATGATCCCTCGCAAAGCGAAAATATTACCTACCAACAACTACATGATGAAGTTGCTAAATTTGCCAATGGTTTAAAAAAGTTGGGTGTGAAAAAAGGTGACCGTGTTGCCATTTACATGCCAATGAGCCCACAAGCTATATATGCAATGCAGGCTTGTGCTCGTATAGGCGCAATTCATTCAGTTATTTTTGGTGGTTTTTCACCGTCAGCTATTGCGGATCGTATTAACGACTCGGGCGCTAAAGTGGTGATCACGTCAGATGAAGGCCGACGTGCAGGTAATTGTGTTCCGCTCAAAGCCAATGTAGATGAAGCCGTATTACAAGATTCAGTCACCACTGTTGAACATGTAGTGGTACATAAACTAACGTCAGGCGATGTTGATTGGCACGACCATGATATTTGGTGGCATGACTTAGTTGCAGATCAAGCGCCAGAGTGCGAACCTGAACACATGAATGCTGAAGACCCGCTGTTTATTCTGTATACCTCGGGTTCTACGGGTCAGCCTAAAGGTGTGGTTCATACCACCGGTGGCTATTTAGTCTATTCATCTATGACCCACGAATACATTTTTGATTTAAAAGACGATGATATTTTTTGGTGTAGTGCTGATGTTGGCTGGATCACAGGTCACAGTTATATTGCTTACGGGCCGCTCGTTAATGGGTGTACGCAAGTCGTATTTGAAGGCGTACCAACTTACCCAACTGCTGGTCGTATGGGTGAAGTGGTTGATAAACATAACGTGACAATTTTATACACAGCACCTACTGCCATTCGTGCATTGATGGCCAAAGGCGAAGAGCCGATTGCCAGCTCACATCGCGACAGCTTGCGCATTTTAGGTTCTGTGGGTGAGCCAATCAATCCAGAAGCATGGACCTGGTACTATGAAAAAATTGGTAAATCTAATTGTCCAATTGTAGATACTTGGTGGCAAACTGAAACCGGTGGCATCATGATTGCGCCATTACCAGGTGCAACCGATATGAAACCTGGCTCTGCAACTCGTCCATTCTTTGGTATTGCACCGGCGTTATTTGATGCTGAAGGCAATACATTAGAAGGTGCGGTTGACGGTAACCTTGTGATTTTAGATAGCTGGCCTTCACAAGCACGAACAGTGTATGGCGACCATGAGCGCTTTGAACAAACCTACTTTAGCGCTTATCCTGGTGTGTACTTTACTGGTGACGGTTGTCGTCGCGATGAAGACGGTGATTATTGGATCACAGGACGCGTTGATGACGTACTTAATGTGTCTGGGCACCGTTTAGGTACTGCTGAAATTGAAAGCGCATTAGTTGCTCATGAAGCTGTAGCTGAAGCGGCAGTGGTAGGTTACCCACATGATATTAAAGGCCAAGGTATTTACGTTTACATAACTCCTAATGAAGGCGTTACTGTGAGTGATGAGCTGACCAAAGAGATCCGTAATTGGGTACGTAAAGAGCTAAGCCCAATAGCATCACCCGATATGATTCAATGGTCGCCAGGTTTACCAAAAACACGTTCTGGCAAAATTATGCGTCGTATTTTACGTAAAATCGCGGCAAATGAGTACCAACAGCTTGGTGATACCTCAACACTTGCTGATCCGTCAGTGGTTGATGAGCTAGTAGAAAATCGATTAAATCGTTAATTTCGCGTTAAAAGCTTGATTAGAAGTTGATTCTAAACGTAGTATATCGGCTGTTGTCTATTGGACAGCAGCCGAATTTTTGGGAGTGAACAATGAGTCAGTTTTTAATAGCGGACGATCATCCGTTATTTCGTGAAGCACTAAAGGGCGCTTTGAGTGCAAAGTTTGCGGGTTTGGAAGTATTTGAATCAGCGGATTTTGATAGCACATTGCAGGTGTTAAGCGAACAAGAAGATCTTGATATATTACTACTAGATTTACACATGCCAGGTAACGGTGACTTATACGGCTTGATCCGTATACGTGAAGATTACCCAAGCTTACCTATTGCGGTGGTTTCGGGTAGTGAAGATGTAAATATTGTTTCGAAAGTTATGGGTTATGGGGCAATGGGGTTTATTCCTAAGTCTTCATCATCTGACGATATTGCCAACGCAATTAACCAAATACTTGAAGGCGATACTTGGCTGCCAACCGAGCTAAAAAGTAAAGTGGCTGAAATCGAAGGCGCAGATAGAGAAATTGCCGCACAAGTGGCATCACTTACTCCACAGCAATACCGCGTTTTACAATATTTGCACGAAGGTTTACTGAATAAACAAATTGCGTACGAACTTCACATTTCAGAAGCCACAGTCAAAGCACACATTACTGCCATATTTAGAAAACTCGGTGTTTATAACCGAACTCAAGCTGTTTTAATTGCTGCAAAACTACAACTAGAACCCATAGAGCAAGCCTAAGCAGA